>NZ_AZSN01000185.1:0-6473 GCF_000576225.1 Methylibium sp. T29-B
GCGCGCACACCCTTGGATGCTTTCGGGCGACTGGAGCGCACCCACCAGCAGATTCACCACCACTTCCTCGATCTGGTCGGCCGGGATCATCCCGGTGGCGCTGCTGCGGTAGCCATAGCGGCTGTCCGCCTTGGGGATGTAGTAGCGGTACTTCTTGCCCGAGGGCTTCTTGCTGTAGGTGATGTGGTACTTGCCACCATCAGGGCCGTACATCAGGCCGCGCAACAACGCGTCGGTCTTGTGCCGGGTCTGGGTCTTGCCCATGCGCTGGTGCGCGTCCTCAGACAAAATGTTCTGCACCCGATCCCACAACTGACGGGTGATGATCGGCTCGTGCTGTCCAGCAAACGCCGTCCCCTTGTGGCGGATTTCGCCAACGTAGATCGGATTGCGCAGCACCTTGGAGATGTACTTCTTGTCCATCGGCGTGCCGTTGCGCACGCTGCCGTCCTTCAGCCGGTTGGGCTTGGTGGTGATTCCTTCCAGGGCCATCTCACGGATGATGTCCGTGATGCAGCGCGTTTCGGTGAAGCGGGTGAAGATGCGCCGGATGGTCTCGGCATCCTTCTCCTCGATGATCAGCTTGCGGTCTTTGACCTCGTAGCCCAGCGGGGTGTAGCCACCCATCCACAGGCCCTTGCGCTTGCTGGCGGCGATCTTGTCGCGGATGCGCTCGCCTGTGACTTCACGCTCGAACTGCGCGAAGGACAGCAGGATGTTCAACATCAGCCGCCCCATCGACGTGGTGGTGTTGAATTGCTGGGTGACCGACACGAACGACACCTTGTGGCGCTCGAAGACTTCCACCAGCTTGGCGAAGTCGGTGAGGCTGCGTGTCAGGCGGTCGATCTTGTAGACGACCACGATGTCGATCTGGTCGGCAATGATGTCGGCCATCAGACGCTTCAAGGCAGGACGTTCCATGTTTCCGCCCGAGTAGCCGCCGTCGTCGTAGTCGTCGCCTACCGGCAACCAGCCCTCGGCACGCTGGCTCACGATGTAGGCTTGGCCCGCTTCGCGCTGGGCGTCGAGGGAGTTGAAGGACTGGTCGAGGCGCTCGTCCGTGGAGACTCGGGTGTAGACGGCGCAGCGTTTCTTGGTCACGACGATGTTCACTTGGCACCTCGCTTCTGTTTGTTCTTGGTGATTCCGAAAAACAGCGGTCCTGACCACTGGGTGCCGGTGATGTGGCGGGCGACTCCCGACAAGCTCTTGAAGCGGCGGCCTTCGTATTCAAAGGAGCCGTCCGCCTGCGCGGTGACGCGGTGTTCGCGGTTGTCAAATTCCCGCACCAGCACCGTGCCGGGAATGACCTGAACTTCCACGCCGCGCTGCGTCTTGATGTTGGATTGAGCTTCGCCGATCCGTGCCATCTGCGTCTGCACGAGCAGGGCGGTGCCCAGTGCCTCCTCCTGAATCTTGTAGGCGACGCGGCCTTCGACATAGGCCCGGTTATGGTGGGGTGGTCGCTGCGGGAAATACTTGTCCCAAACCGCCCACAAATCTTTCATGGCCAGTTGGGGAAGATTGGCGATTTGTGCCGCCAGAGAGGGTGGTGTTATTGGTGCGTTCACTTGAAAACTCCTTCTGTAGAGGGGTTTGTATGAACGCGCTCGGGTGCCGAGAAGCCAAGTGGAATATCGCTGTCTTGTGGACGCGTGGAATGCAAGCGCGCGATGGCGGCCGCGATGATTTCTGCGGCCTCGCGGGCCCGTTGTCTCGGGGACATCAATTCAGGGAGTGTTTGTTCGACGGTCATTTCGGTAGCCAGTAAAGTTGTCAGACCGTTACGAAGAATATGCACACAGGGCGGTCGGGGTATCCCGTTTCAGCGTGCATCAGATAGGGTGAGCGAGATTTCGAGGAGATTTTCTGGGCGACGTTGATCGCCCTGGCGGCGTGGAGTGTTAGTGCGGAGACCATCACGGGTCGAGTGGTTGGCGTGGCCGACGGCGACACGGTCACCGTCCTCGATGCGGATAGGACGCAGCACAAGATCCGGGTGGCAGGGATCGATGCGCCGGAGATGAAGCAGGCATTCGGGCAGCGATCCAAGGCGTCGATGTCCGACCTCGTGTTCGGCAAAGACGTCGTCGTGATGAGCAGCAAGCGCGACCGCTACGGGCGGCTTGTTGGCAAGGTACTGGTCGCCGACCCTTCCTGCACCGCGCGCATGTGTCCGAAGACACTGGACGCAGGCTGGCACAGATCACAACCGGGATGGCTTGGTGGTACCGCCAGTACGCACGGGAGCAGGCCGCCGAGGATGCCGGTGCCTACGAGTTTGCTGAGCAGGAGGCGCGCGACCGCCACGCCGGGCTGTGGCGCGATGCAGATCCGATAGCTCCTTGGGACTGGCGTCGCTCCTCCCGCCCGTAGTCAGGCCAGAGATTTTCTGCGTTGGGTCGCCTCCATTGACCTGATGTTCATCAGGTCATATATTGTGCAAATCGGCGAGGAGCAATGCCATGAGCAAGCGAAAGACCGAAGGCATTACGGAGCCGCAGGCAAGAACGCTGAGGGCGATTTGCCAAATCCTCGACAACACGGGCCTGCCGCCCACCGTCAAGGAATTGGCCGAAGCCCTGGGCATCAGCCACGCCAGCGCTCATGAACAAATCGCGCAGTTGGTACGCAAGGGGTATTTGAGGAAAGAAGAAAAAAAGGCACGGAGCATCGTGATAGTGAAGCGCAACGAATGACCGCGATGCTTTGATTTCAACAAGGGGAATCCTGGATGGGGCACGTTCGGCTCGGGGTACTGCCAAGAACGAAGGCGTGGAAGGAGGTCGTCGAACTGATCGCCGCCGGTGCTGACGTCTCCCAAATCGCCAATGCCACCATCACGGCGGCCGAAAAGGCCTTCTCCTTCGTGATGGACGATGTGGGCTACACCGAGGCCGTTTGGCTGATGACCCAGATGGCCATTGCCGCCAAGAAGCCCGATATCCACCAGCACCTTGCGGCAGCGGGCATCCATCTACCTGCCGACCCCTCCCTCATCGATGTGACCACGGCGATCACCGAAGCACTGGATCGGCGCGTAGAGGGCAATGGCCAGCGATCCGACCTCGGAGGCCTTGCCAATCGGGCCATCGTCGGTGCCGTCAACGATGTCCTCGCGCCCAAACTGCAATCGCTCTTTTCGTCCGACCCGGACACGATGCGGGCGGCGCTCGCAGACTTGGGAAAGCCGAAGGAGTTTGGCGACTTCTCCCGGCGATTCTTTGCCCGGCTGGCCAATGAAGGGCTGCAGTATTTCCTGAGCAAGGTCGTGAACACCCAGCTTGGCGATGGAATGCGCTTTGCGACGATGAATCAGTCGGCCCAGTTCAATGCGGCTCTGGAGACCCACACCCGAGAGGCGTCGGTCATCGTCGAGAAGTTTTCAAGTGAATGGTTCTCAAAACACCGGTTTCATGAGGGCGGTGATATTTCCAGAAAATCGTCGGACGGATTCGCAGGCTATGCGCTGAAAAAGATGAAGGACGAGTTGAAAGCGGGGGCGCGCAGCGATGCAAGGTAAGCGATACGTTCTGTGCGGCAACGCGTCCGCAAAAGGCATCAGCGAAGATCCCTCGCGCGATCTGCGGCTGCGGCTCTCCGGCAAGGCCGGGCACGGCAACATCACCCTGCGCATCGAAGACGTCCACACCAAAATGTTTCGTGGCGTTCCGCCGCTGTTTCACGACCTGCTGGAGATCGCCACCTACGTCTACAGCGCTGATCAGGTGGTCAGACGCGGTGCGGACGATGTCGATTCCTTTGGTGATGGCTGGCGGCGCGACCTGCACTTCGTGGTTCCGGTGCGCAATCCCGATTTTTGGAACAGTGCCGAGGTGCAGGAAACGCTGTGCTCGACGCTCGGGTTCCTGTCCGACGACCAGTACCAGTTCGACTTCGTCAAACTCGACCAGGATCACCAGTTCCAGGAGTACCTCGAGTTCAATGACACCCAGCAGATGTACGGGATGCCGGAGCAGGTGGTGATGTTCTCCGGAGGACTGGACTCTCTGGCCGGTGCCATCGATGAGGTTGTGAACCAGAAGCGGCGCGTGCTCTTGGTCACCCACAAGTCGACCTCCAAGCTCAACAAGCGACACCGCGTACTCGAAGAGATGCTGGCCGCGAAAGCAGGCGACAACGTGCCGCACCGCATTACCGTTCGCGTCCACAAGACCAAAGAACTGAACCACGAGTACACCCAGCGCAGCCGGTCGTTCCTGTACGTCTCCATCGGCGCGACGATTGCCCGGATGCTCAACCTCAAGAGTGTCCGCTTCTACGAGAACGGCGTGATCAGCCTGAATCTTCCGGTGTGCGCTCAGGTGGTCGGCGGCCGTGCCACAAGGACAACGCACCCGAGAGTGATGAAAGGCTTCCAAGACCTGCTTTCATTGGTGGCAGGTGAGCCCTTCGCAGTCGAGAACCTCTACATCTGGAAAACGAAGGCGGACGTCGTCAAGGTCATCACGGACGCTGGTTGCCACGACCTGATCAAGCATTCGATGACCTGCACCCACACCTGGGAGATGACGAACCAGCACACCCACTGCGGAGGCTGCTCGCAATGCATCGACCGTCGATTCGCAGTTCTCGCCGCCAAGGCTGATCAACACGATCCGACCGAACACTACAAGTTCGACGTGTTCACCCAGAGCCGTGATGCCCAAGATCAGAAGAAGAACGTGGACAAGATCATGGCCGCAGCCTATCTGGAGCGGGCCAATCAGGTGAATGGCCTCACGGACGTGGCGCAGTTCGTCAGCAGTTACCCCGACGTGGGCCGGGTCTTTAAGTATCTGAACTACAACAGCGCCGGGCAGGCAGCGCAGCGGGTGTTCGATCTCTACAAGCGGCACGCCAATGAGGTGATGGGGGCATTGGATGAGCTGCTTAGTCGTCACAGCAAGGAGATTCGGGAGCGGACGCTTCCCGGAGATTGCCTGCTTCAAACGGCTTATCAGGCGAACTCCGTGATCTCAATGCCCGCCGTGGTGTCGGCAGAAAAGCTGCCGGACAACATTTTCCGAAAGCGCGGTGGTGTCTGGGAGGCACGGTTCCAAGGTCGGGGACGACACACCATCCTGATCCAGGGCGTGGACAAGGGGGCTGAGTACATCAACCTGTTGCTGGCGTTCCCGGATCGTGAAACCTCGGTTTTTGAAATCGTCTGCGGCAGCGAAATCGGGGCCGTTGAATCGGCAGCGAACACCGGGTTGGATCACGATGACATCGAAGAGGGGTATCAAGTGTCTAACGGCGTGCCGCTGGGGGATGCTGGCGTGGTGGCGGACAGAAAAGCGATCCAGCAGTACCGTGGCAGATACAACGATCTGATCAGTGAAAAGGCGGATGCGGAGGCAGACGGTGACCACGAGCGGCTTGAAGAAATTCAAATCGAAATGGCTCAACTTGTGGCTGCTGTGACGGGGGCACAGGGAAAGGGGGGCAAGCTACGCAGGGTCGCTGACAGGAGAAAGAACGTCCGGGACGCCTTCCGCAACGCGGTTGACCGAGCCATCAAGCAAATCGAGAAGTACGACAAGCCGCTGGCTGAGCACCTGAAAGCCAGTATCAAGCACGGCAACGAGGTGGTCTACCGGCCGGAAATGTCGATCACTTGGGACGTCCGTCCAATCGCGAACACCTAGCCCGGTCGCGGGGTCGGGTCGCCTGCGTGAAGGCGGTTTCGGAGACGAACAAGGAGCCGGAAACCCGCGCCAATGCGGACGCAAACGCGGCGGCGTCCTTCGCAGAATCAGAGAATGGGCAGGATCCGAGAACGGAAGACGGCTCGAAACCGACTTGTTCGGGGCAGCGGCGTCCGTCGCAGCAAGGCCCGAACCCGCGCCAGCACTGGGGGAAACGGGCAAAAAAAACCAACCGAGAGTGGTTGGTTTTTTGAATAGTGGTGGAGAGGAGGAGGATCGAACTCCCGACCTTCGCATTGCGAACGCGACGCTCTCCCAGCTGAGCTACCCCCCACGACGGAGCGGATTGTAGCCGATCGCCGCTCACTTCATGCCGTTGCGTCGTGCCAGTTCCAGCCAGAGGCCAGCGTGGTCGGCGTCGGCCCAGCCGTGGTCGGCGGCGCTGCGGTACAGCTGCTCGAACAGCTGGGTGATCGGCGCGTCGAAGCCGAGCTCGGCACCGGTGGTCAGCGCGTTGCGCAGGTCCTTGATCTGCACGGTGATCGCGGCGCGCTTGGCGAAGTCGCGCTCGACCATGCGCTGGCCGTGCACCTCGAGGATGCGGCTGTCGGCGAATCCGCCGCGCAGGGCCTCGCGCACCTTGGCCGGGTCGGCGCCGCCGCGTTCGGCCAGCAGCAGGGCCTCGGCCACGGCGCCGATGGTGATGCCCACGATCATCTGGTTGGCCAGCTTGGCCAATTGCCCCGCGCCGTGCGGGCCCACGTGGGTGGCGCGGCCGAGCGGGGCGAACGCCGGCCGCGCGCGCTCGAAGTCGGCCGC
>NZ_AZSN01000186.1:0-6303 GCF_000576225.1 Methylibium sp. T29-B
CTCCGCGTCGCGCGCGTGCCGGCGCGTTCGAGCCATCGGATCAGCGCGCGGCGGATCGGCCCGCCGGCATCGGCCTGGGTCGCGCCGGCCGGGCGCAGGCCATGCAGCGCGAGCACTGCGTACACCACCAGATTCCACACCAGCAGCGCGAGCAGCGGCGGCGCGAGGATGTTGATGCGCTGCGACGGCCCGATGGCGTCGCTGGCCGCACCCGCCAGCAGCGCCAGCGCCAGCACGGCATTGCCCAGCCAGCCCGGCCAGGTCGTCGCTGCCAGCACCGCCCGCACGGCCGGCTCGCGCTCGGTCAGTCGCGCAGCGGCCAGGCCGGCCCGCTGTGCGATCAGCACGGCCGCTTCCGCACGCTCACCGGCAGCGCGCGCAGCCTGCTCGCTGGCCCAGGCCGCATCGGCTGCGGTCCAGGGCAGGGTCATCGGGGCTTCGAAGCTGCGAACGAGCAGCACGCGGCGAGCGTCGTCGGCGTTCATGCGGTCCGGGGCGTCGGCAAGCGCGGCAAGGTGGGCCGAGAGAGGGAGAGGCGGTGCGAGGAAGGCATGTCGTTGCGGATGGTTGCACAAGATTTTGCGGAACAACCCCGGCGCAGGGCCTTCTACCTCTGTCAACTCTCCCGGAAAGGACCGACCCCGATGCCCAAGATCTCCCGAACCCTCGCGCTGCTGCTGGCTTGCGGCAGCGCTGCGGCCTCCGCCCAGGTCACGCTCAAGGACGATGGCGAGTGGCGCGCGCTGCTCGGTGCCGGCCTCAGCGCCAGCAGCGGCAACACCCGCGCCACCAGCCTCACGATCAAGGGCGAGGCCGTGCGCCTGACGCCCGAGGACAAGTGGGCGATCTACGGCGACGGCCTGTACGCCGAGAACGAGGGCGAGACCTCGGGCAACCAGATCCGCCTGGGCACGCGCTACGACTTCAACCTCACGCGCGAGGTGTTCGCCTTCGGGGGTCTCGACGCCGAGCGCGACGGCATCGCCGATCTCGACCTGCGCACCGCCCTGAGCGGCGGCCTGGGCTACAAGTTCGTCAACACGCCCGAGCACACCTTCAACGTGTTCGGCGGTCTGCAGTACGCGCGCGATCGCTACAGCGAACCCCGCCCGGTGGACGGCGCCGACCGCGTGCGCTACAGCGCGCTGAGCGCGCTGCTCGGTGAGGAGTCCACCCACAAGCTCACCGACACCGTCTCGGCCAAGCAGCGCTTCGAGCTCTACCCGAGCCTGAAGAACGACGGCGAGTTCCGCGCCCGCTTCGACGCCGACCTGGCGGTGGCGATGACCAAGGCGCTGAGCCTCACGGTGGGCATTGCCTCGCGCTACGACAGCGAGCCCGGCCTCGGCCTGAAGAAGACCGACACCCTGCTCACCACGGGGATCAGCGCGCGTTTCGACTAGGACCCGCTAGCGCCGCAGCGTGCGGTAGACCGCGCTCTCGAAATCGACGAAGCCTGGATAGGACGCCACGTCCTGGAAGGGCAGGATCTGCGTGCCCCAGAAGCCGCCGATGCGGTTCTTGCGGTCGATCCAGTAGTAGAGGTTGCCGAGGCCGGCCCACATCAGCGACCCGGCCGGTCGGCCGGTGGGGGTGTCCTCGTCGTTGACCATGAAGGTGTAGGCCCAGGACTTCGACAGGCCGGGGAAGAACTCGCCGGAGTTCGACAGCGCGGGATTGGTCGTGACCCAGCCGCCGCTCTTCAGTGCGCCCAGTCCGTTCTGCGACATGCGCTGCACGGTCTCGGCGCGCAGCACGCGGCCGTTCGCGCCGTCGCCGTCGTTGAGCAGCATGCGGATGAACTTCATGTAATCGCCGACCGTGCCGTACAGGCCGTGGCCGCCCATGTCCATCTCGGGCGGCTGCGGCAGCACCAGGTCGGGCACCGGCGTGAGCTTGCCGTCGGCGGCGCGCATGTGCAGCGAAGCGCGCCGCTGCATCATCGAGGGCGTGATGACGAACGCGGTGTCGTTCATGCCCAGCGGTGCGAACAAACGCTCGGCCATCACTTCGCCGAGCCGCTTGCCACGCACGGCCTCGACCACCTTGCCCAGCCAGTCGATGTTGCAGCCGTAGTTCCAACGCTCGCCCGGATCGAACAGCAGCACCGACTGGATGGCCTCGTAGGTGTTGGCGATGAGGGTCGGGATGTTCTTCGCCTGACGGTAGGCCAGGTCTTCGGGGCTGAAGAACTCGTAGCCGAAGCCGGCGGTGTGCAGCATCAGGTCGTTCAGCGTGATGGCGCGGCGCGGCGGGCGCGTCTTCGGCTGGCCGTCGGCATCGAGGCCGTCGTAGACCTGGATCGCGGCGATGTCCGGCACGTACCGCGACGCCGCATCGTCGAGGCCGACGAGGCCTTCCTCCACCAGCTGCATCACCATCGCGCCGGTGAGCGCCTTGGTGCAGGAGAACAGGCACATCACGGTGTCCACCGTCATGGGCCGGTCGCTGCCGAGCTCGCGGCTGCCGGCGGCGCCCTCGTAGAGGTTGCCGCGCGCATCGGTCGCCATCGCGACGACGCCGGGTGCGCCACCGGCGCGGCCGACGGTGCTGTCGAGAACCGCGTCGGCGGCCTGCTGGAGGGAGTGCTGCGTCATGCCGTGTTCCGTTCGAGAGGCGGCCGGGCCGCGAGAGCCGGGCCGGCACTCTCTCGCGGTGGTGCCGGCCTGCGTGGATGCCCGAATGTAGTCAGCGCGGCAGCAGGCGGGAGCAGGGCAATCCCGCGGGCGGGCGTGTCGCCTGCCCGTGGCTCAGGCGACCTTCACCACCACCTTGCCGAAGTTCCTGCCCTGGAGCAGCGAGACCAGCCCCTGCGGCGCGCCTTCCAGCGTGTCGATGACGTCCTCGCGCACCTTGATGCGGCCCTGCGCGAGCAGGCCGCTCATCTCGCGGAAGAAGGCCTCGTAGTGCTCGGCGTAGTGGTCGTAGATGATGAAGCCCTGCGTCTTCAGGCGCTTGAGCAGCGAGGTCAGCAGCAGCGGCATGCGGTCGCCCGATTCGCCACCGCCGTTGTAGTGCGCGATGAGGCCGCAGATCGCCATGCGCGAATGCAGGTTGAACAGCGGCAGCACCGCGTCGAACACCGCGCCGCCGACGTTCTCGAAGTAGATGTCGATGCCGTCCGGGCAGGCCTTCTTCAAGTCGCCGGGCAGATCGGCCGAGCGGTGGTCCACGCAGGCGTCGAAGCCCAGTTCCTGGACGGCATAGCGGCACTTGTCGGCGCCGCCGGCGATGCCCACCGCACGCAGGCCGCGCGCCTTGGCCAGCTGCCCGGCGATCTGGCCCACCGCACCGGTGGCGGCGGCGATCACGAAGGTTTCGCCGGCCTTCGGCTCGCCGATGTTGACCAGGCCGTGCCAGGCGGTGAAACCCGGCATGCCGAGCACGCCCAGGCCCCACGACGGATGCGCCATCGACGGGTCGAGCTTGATGTCGATGTCCGAGCCGTCCGACAGCGCGTAGTCCTGCCAGCCGCTGGCGGCGATCACCAGGTCGCCGGCCTTGTAGCCGGGATGGCGGCTTTCCTCGACGCGCGAGATCGTGCCGCCCACCATCGCGCCGCCGAGGTCGACGCCGGGCCGGTAGGAGTAGCCCTCGTTGAGGCGGATGCGCATGTACGGGTCGAGCGACAGCCACAGCGTGCGCAGCAGCATCTGTCCCTCGGCCGGCTTGGGAATGTCGACGGTCTCCAGGCGGAAGGTGCTGGCGGTCGGCATGCCGGCGGGGCGTTCGGCCAACACGAAACGGCGGTTGGTCGATGAGGTCTGGGGCATGGCGGGAGTCCTGTCTCGGTGGGGTGCGGGTGGTTTGTCGCGATCGAGGGGCCGTGCGTGCCGTTCCACGCTCACATGCCTGCGTAGTTCGGCCCGCCGCCCCCCTCGGGGGTGACCCAGACGATGTTCTGCGTCGGGTCCTTGATATCGCAGGTCTTGCAGTGCACGCAGTTCTGCGCGTTGATCTGCAGCCGGTCGGCGCCGGCCTCGGTCTTCACGAATTCGTACACGCCGGCCGGACAGTAGCGGCTCTCCGGACCCGCGTATGTCGCCAGGTTGACAGCCACCGGCACGCTCGCGTCCTTCAGCGTCAGGTGGGCCGGCTGCTGCTCTTCGTGGTTGGTGTTGCTGATGAACACCGAGCTCAGCCGGTCGAAGGTGAGCTGGCCGTCGGGCTTGGGGTAGGCGATCGGCGTGCACTGGTCGGCCGGCTTGAGCCGCGCGTGATCGGCCTCGGTGCGGTGGATCGTCCACGGCGGGCTCTGCACGCCCAGCCGGGGCAGCAGCCACTGCTCGATGCCGGTCATCAGCGCGCCCACGGTGTTGCCCTTCTTGAACCACTGCTTGAAGTTCTTCGAGCGCTGCAGCTCGGCGTGCAGCCAGCTCGCCTCGAAGGCCGCCGGGTAGGCGGCGAGTTCGTCGTGCTGGCGCCCGGCCGCCAGCGCCTCGGCCAGCGCCTCGGCGCACAGCATGCCGGTCTTGATCGCGGCATGGCTGCCCTTGATGCGCGCGGCATTCAGCGTGCCGGCCTCGCAGCCCACCAGCGCACCGCCGGCGAACACCAGCTTGGGCAGGCTCAGCAGCCCGCCGGCGGTGATGGCGCGCGCACCGTAGCCCAGTCGCTTGCCACCGGCGAGTACCGCACGGATGGCCGGGTGGGTCTTCCAGCGCTGCATCTCCTCGAACGGGCTGAGCCAGGGGTTCTGGTAGTCCAGCCCCGTCACGAAGCCGAGCGTGACCTTGTTGTCCGCCAGGTGGTAGAGAAAGCCGCCGCCATAGGTGTGCGAGTCCATCGGCCAGCCGGCGGTGTGCACCACATGGCCGGGGCGATGCTGCGCGGCGGGGACCTCCCACAGCTCCTTGACGCCCAGCGCATAGCTCTGCGGGTCGCGGCCCGCGTCGAGCCGGAACTTCGCGATGAGCTGGCGGCCCAGGTGCCCGCGGGCGCCTTCGGCGAACACGGTGTACTTGCCGCGCAGCTCCATGCCGAGCTGGAAGTTCTCGGTCGGTTCGCCGTCCTTGCCGATGCCGAGGTTGCCGGTCGCGACGCCGCGCACCGCACCCTGCTCGTCGTACAGCACTTCGGCGGCGGCGAAGCCGGGGAAGATCTCCACGCCCAGGGCCTCGGCCTGCTGGGCCAGCCACTGGGTCACGGCGCCCAGGCTGATGACGTAGTTGCCTGGTTGTGGAAGCAGTCGGGCACCAGCCAGTCGGGGGTGCGCGTGGCGCCGGTCTCGGAGAGGAAGAGCACGTCGTCGCCGCTCACCGGCTGCTCCAGCGGGGCGCCGCGTTCCTTCCAGTCGGGGAACAGCTCGGTGATCGCGCGCGGGTCCATCACGGCGCCCGAGAGGATGTGGGCGCCGGGCTCGGAGCCCTTCTCGAGCACGACGACGGAGACCTCCTGGCCGCGTTCGGCGGCGAGCTGCTTCAGGCGGATCGCCGTGGCCAGGCCGCCGGGTCCCGCGCCCACCACCACCACGTCGTAGTCCATGGCCTCGCGCGGGCCGTGCTGGTCGAGGAGGGCTTGCGGTGTCATGTCTCGTTCCTGTGCTTCGCTTCGGAGGGCCTCCGAAAGGCGCGCGGATTCTAAGCCGCAGCACGAGGAAAAAGAACGGTCGTTCTATTCTGTTCCGGCGCGGTCCGGTGCACCTTACAGCGGCAGCAGCTTGACGTCGAACAGCCGTTCGCCCAGCCACACCAGCGCCACGATGCCGGCGAAGGCCGAGCCGCTGCGCAGCCAGGCGCCGGCATGGCCGCGTTCTCGCACCGGCCACAGCAGTAGCGTCGCGGCCGCGACCACGAGCAGCTGACCCACCTCGACACCCAGGTTGAACTGCAGCAATGCGCCCGCCATCGCCCAGGGCGCGAGCTGCAGCTCGATCAGCGGCCCGGCGAAGCCGAAGCCGTGGATCAGCCCGAAGGCGAACGCCGCGACGGCCCGGCGCCTGCCGAGGAAGGGCCGGATGTTGTCGAGCGCGGTCAGCGCGATGGTCACCGCGATCAGCGGTTCGATCACGCTCGGCGGCACGCTGAACACGCGCAGCGAAGCGAGCCCCAGCGTGACCGAGTGGCCGACGGTGAAGGCCGTGATCAGGCCTGCCAGCGGCCACAGGCGCCCGCGCCAGCCGCCGTGCCGGGCATCGGGGCCGAGCACCAGCGGCAGCAGCAGGCAGATCAGGAACAGCACGTGGTCCGCGCCGATCAGGATGTGGTGCAACCCCTCGCCGAAGAAGCCCGGCGCGGGCGCCGACTCGGCGGGCGGGTCGACGCCGACCGCGGCCCCGGATGCGCCGGCGCTCGGAGCCAGCCG
>NZ_AZSN01000187.1:0-6285 GCF_000576225.1 Methylibium sp. T29-B
CCGGCGTCGGCGCCACAACCCGGACCGGTCGATCCCGTCGATCCGATCGCCGACAGCGTGCCCGCGTCGGCGTCGGCGCCGGAATCCGCTGTGGCCGAGTCGACGCCGGCGCCGGCGCCGGCACCGGCACAGGCCGATGACGCGGCGGCAGCGGCCGTGTCCGAGACGGCCGCGAGTGCGCCCGCCGATCCGCTGCCGGGCCCACCCACCTTCGCCTGGCCGGCGTCGACCCGCCTCAGCTACACCCTCACCGGCAACGTGCGCGGCGAGGTGCTCGGCACCGCGCAGGTCGAGTGGCTGCGCGACGGGGGGCGCTACCAGGTGCACCTGGACGTGGTCGTCGGGCCGGGCTTCGCCCCCCTGATGCAGCGGCGCATGACGAGCGACGGCGAGATCACCCCGCAGGGTCTGGTGCCGCGCCGCTACGACGAGCGGACCCAGGTGGCCTTCGGCCGCACGCGAACGGCCAGCCTGCACTTCGACGCCGACGGCGTGACGCTCGCCAACGGCCAGCGCCATCCCGGTCTGCCGGCGCTGCAGGACACCGCGAGCCAGTTCGTGCAGCTGACCTACCTGTTCACCACCGGCGCCGAGCGCCTGCAGCCGGGCGGACGCATCGAGATGCCCCTGGCTCTGCCGCGGCGCGTGGACCGCTGGGTGTACGACGTGATCGGCGAGGAGGTCCTGGCCACCCCGTTCGGTCCGGTGCCGGCTTGGCATCTGCGACCGCAGCGGGAAGGCGACGCCAGTTCGCTCAGCATCGAGGCCTGGTTCGCTCCCAGCCTGCAGTACCTGCCGGTGCGCATCGTGATCCGTCGCGGGACCGATGAATTCATCGACCTGATGATCGAGCGCCTGCCCCTGCAGGCCGCCGACGAGCCCTTGGGCGGATCGGCGCTGCGCTGACCGTTCAGCTGCCGGTGTGTGCGAGGCCGACGTGCTGCTCGAACTCGGCCGCCTTCGCCTCGCCGAGCTGCTGGCGGACGACGGTGGCGGCCAGCGCGAGCGCGGCCTGCATCGCCTCGGGCGTCTTGGCCTTCTCGACACGGATGTTCGTCGAGTCGGCATAGGGGCCGAGGTGCGCGCTCATCCAACGCACGGCCCGTTGCCGCGTCTCCTGGAGTGTCAGCACCACGGCATTGACCAGCGGCGTCGCCGGGGCGGCCTCGGCTGGTAGCACCACATGCACCGCCGTGACGGCGATCACCTCGATATGACCCTGTTCGAGCAGCGCCTGCAACGTGTCGTCGGCGGGTGGGGTGATCAGCTTCCTGAGTTCTTCGTCCGAGCGCTTGCCGTCGACGAGGATCAGCGCCTGACGCAGGCGCGGCACCAGCCGCAGCGCGCGAGTGGCAATCTCGTTGCGACCTTGTTCCGTCTTGCGGTAGATGGTGCTCATGCGTTCCGACGAAGAAAACTTCGCAAGTTTGTAAGACTAGCGCAAGCTGATGTCTCCGGCTGCGTCGCCCGGTCGGCTGCACAGCGGCAGGTGCGAAGGACAGCACGCCGCTGCCCGTTACAGTGTCGCCTACTGCGAAAGGACGCCCTGACATGGACTACCAGCATCTGCTGACCGAAGTGCGCGGCAGCGCCGCGCTGAAGACCGGCTGGATCACTCTGAACCGGCCCAAGGCGCTGAATGCGCTCAACGATGCGCTGATGGACGAACTGGGCGACGCGCTGCGGGCCTACGACGCCGACGCGTCGGTTGGCTGCGTGGTGATCACCGGCAGCGAGAAGGCCTTCGCCGCCGGCGCCGACATCGGCGGCATGGCGTCGCAGACCTACATGGACGCCTACAAGGCCGACTTCATCACCCGCAACTGGGAGGCGGTGCGCAGCGTGCGCAAGCCGGTGATCGCGGCAGTGGCCGGCTACGCGCTGGGCGGTGGATGCGAGCTGGCCATGATGTGCGATCTGATCATTGCCGCCGACACGGCGCGCTTCGGTCAGCCGGAGATCAAGCTCGGCATCATCCCCGGCGCCGGCGGTACGCAGCGGTTGCCGCGGGCGGTCGGCAAGGCCAAGGCGATGGACCTGGTGCTGACGGCACGCATGATGGACGCGGCCGAGGCCGAGCGCGCCGGCCTGGTGTCACGCGTGGTGCCGGCCGATCGCCTGCTGGCCGAGGCCCAGGAGGCGGCGGACGCGATCGGCGCGATGGGGTTGCCGGCCATCCTGGTGGCCAAGGAGTGCGTGAACCGCGCCTACGAGTCGCCGCTATCGGACGGCGTGTGGTTCGAGCGGCGCATGTTCCAGTCGCTGTTCGGCACCGAGGACCAGAAGGAAGGCATGGACGCGTTCGCGAACAAGCGCAAGCCGGTGTTCCGTCACCGCTGAGCGGCGGCGCGCTCGTCGTCCAGGATCTGCGCGAACTCCTCGTCGGTGAACAGCCTCGACCGGGTGTGGAAGGCCTTGCCTTCCGGCCCCTCGAGCGAGAAGGTGCCGCCGCCGTGGCCGTCGATCACGTCGATGATCAGCTGGGTGTGCCGCCAGTACTCGTACTGCGACTTGCTGATGTAGAACGGGCAGCCGCCGATGTCGCGAGGTACACGTCACCGGCACCGATGGTGAGTTCGCCCGGCAGGTAGCAGTTGGCGGCGCTGTTGTCGCAGCACCCGCCCGACTGGTGGAACATGAGTTCACCATGTTTCTGCTTGAGCAGCTCGATGAGCTCGACCGTCGCAGGTGTGGCAATGACTTTGTCGACCATGTGGATCACCCATGGAAAAAGGGGGTGGATGCCCACCCCCTCCGGTTTGCAGGCGCAGGGCCGGCGTCGCGATCTCGCGATCAGAAGAAGCCGAGCTTGTTCTCGCTGTAGCTGACCAGCAGGTTCTTGGTCTGCTGATAGTGGTCGAGCATGACCTTGTGGTTCTCGCGGCCGATGCCCGACTCCTTGTAGCCGCCGAAGGCGGCGTGCGCGGGGTAGGCGTGGTAGCAGTTGGTCCACACGCGACCGGCCTTGATGGCGCGGCCCATGCGGTAGGCCACGTTGCCGTTGCGGCTCCACACGCCGGCGCCCAGGCCGTACAGCGTGTCATTGGCGATGGCGAGGGCTTCCGCCTCGTCCTTGAAGGTGGTCACGGCCAGCACCGGGCCGAAGATCTCCTCCTGGAATATGCGCATCTTGTTGTGGCCCTTGAAGATCGTGGGCTGCACGTAGTAGCCGCCGTCGAGGTCGCCGCTCATCTGGGCCTGCTGCCCGCCGATCAGCACCTGCGCGCCTTCCTGCTTGCCCAGGTCGAGGTAGGACAGGATCTTGGTCAGCTGTTCCTTCGAGGCCTGCGCGCCGATCATCGTGTCGGTGTCGAGCGGGCTGCCCTGCTTGATCGCGGCCACGCGCTTGAGGGCGCGCTCCATGAACTTGTCGTAGATGGATTCGTGGATCAGCGCGCGCGACGGGCAGGTGCAGACCTCGCCCTGGTTGAACGCGAACAGCACCAGGCCTTCGATCGCCTTGTCGAGGAAGGCGTCGTCCTTGTCCATCACGTCGGCGAAGAACACGTTCGGCGACTTGCCGCCCAGCTCCAGCGTGGCCGGGATCAGGCTGTTGGCGGCGGCCTGCGCGATCACGCGGCCGGTGGAGGTGGAACCGGTGAAGGCGATCTTGGCGATGCGCTTGCTGGTGGCCAGCGGCATGCCGGCCTCGCGGCCGAAGCCGTTGACGATGTTCAGCACGCCCGGCGGCAGCAGGTCGGCGATCAGCTCGGCCAGCACCAGGATGCTCACCGGGGTCGACTCGGCCGGCTTCAGCACCACGCAGTTGCCAGCGCCCAGGGCGGGCGCGAGCTTCCACGCAGCCATCAGGATCGGGAAGTTCCAGGGAATGATCTGGCCGACGACGCCGAGCGGCTCGTGGAAGTGGTAGGCCACCGTGGTTTCATCGATCTCGCTGACGCCGCCTTCCTGCGCGCGCACGCAGCCGGCGAAGTAGCGGAAGTGGTCGGCGCTCAGCGGGATGTCGGCGTTGAGCGTTTCGCGCATCGGCTTGCCGTTGTCCACCGATTCCGCGTAGGCCAGCAGTTCCACGTTGGCGTCGATGCGGTCGGCGATCTTCAGCAGCACGTTGGCGCGCTCGGCGGCCGAGGTGCGGCCCCACTTGTCGGCGGCGGCGTGGGCGGCGTCGAGCGCCAGCTCGATGTCCTCCGGGCCCGAACGGGCGGCGCGGGTGTAGGTCTTGCCGGTGATCGGCGTGATCACGTCGAAGTACTGTCCCTTCACGGGGGCCACGAACTTGCCGCCGATGAAGTTGTCGTACTGGGCCTTGAAGGCGACCTTGGAATCGGAGGAGCCGGGATTGGCGTAGCGCATGGGGTGTCTCCAAAGAAGTGGGATGAGCGGGTAATCCGTCGTTCGCGACTGCAGGGGCCGCGTGCCGGTTGCCTTGGGGTCTGACAGGGCAGGGTTCGTGCCACGCGGCACACGGGGCCGAGCAACGACCGATCCATTGCAGTAATCGCGAAGAAGGATTGCTACCGGCTGCGCCATCCAGGGCCGCGGCGGCGTCACTTGCTACCTGGTGGAGCAACTGCGGAGCAGACGCGCAGGAATCCAACCTATGCGAGCAAATGCATAGGATGAGGCGGCGAAGACCCGCATCGATGCGGGCATCGGCGCCCTGCACCGATGCGACGCCGTGGCGTGCGCGGTTCGGCTCAGCCTCGCGCCGCAGCGCGGGGAACAGGATCACGTCGCGGATGTTCGGCGAGTCGGTCAACAGCATCATCAGGCGGTCGATGCCGATGCCGCAGCCCCCGGTGGGCGGCAGGCCGTGCTCGAGCGCGCGGATGTAGTCGGCGTCGAAGTACATCGCCTCCTCGTCACCGGCGTCCTTGTTGGAGGCCTGTGCCGCAAAGCGCGCGGCCTGGTCCTCGGGGTCGTTGAGCTCCGAGAAGCCGTTGCCGAACTCGCGGCCGGTGATGAAGAGCTCGAAGCGCTCGGTGATCGTCGGGTCGGCATCGGAGGCGCGGGCCAGCGGCGACACCTCGACCGGGTAGTCGACGATGAAGGTCGCTGCCACAGCTTCTCCTCGACAGCCGCCTCGAACAGGCCGAACTGCAGTTCGGCGAGCGACCAGTGCGCCGGCACCTTCTCGCCATGCGCTTCGAGCTTCGCGCGCAGCACCGTGGAGTCGACGGCTTCCGCCGCGCTCAATCCTGCATGCACGACCAGCGAGTCGCGCACCGAGAGCCGCGCGAACGGCGATTCCAGGTCGACGGCCTGCCCACCGTAGGCGAGCTGCGCCGTGCCCACCGCCTTGCGCGCGGCGTGGCGCAGGATCTGCTCGGTGAAGTCCATCAAGTCGTGGTGGGTCCAGTAGGCAGCGTAGAACTCCATCATCGTGAACTCGGGGTTGTGCCGGACCGACACGCCCTCGTTGCGGAAGTTGCGGTTGATCTCGAACACCCGCTCGAAGCCGCCCACCACCAGCCGCTTCAGGTAGAGCTCGGGCGCGATGCGCAGGAACATCTGCTGGTCGAGCGCGTTGTGGTGCGTCACGAAGGGCTTGGCGTTCGCGCCGCCGGGGATGGGGTGCAGCATCGGCGTCTCGACCTCGAGGAAGCCGTGCTCGACCATGAACTGGCGGATCGAGCTCACCGCCTTGCTGCGCGCGCGGAAGCGCTCGCGCGAGGCCTCGTCCATGATCAGGTCGACCTCGCGCTGGCGGTACTTGAGCTCCTGGTCGGCCATGCCGTGGAACTTGTCGGGCAGTGGCCGCAGGCTCTTGGTCAGCAGCCGGATCGTGCCGACCTTGAGGCTCAGCTCGCCGGTGCGGGTCTTGAACAGCGTGCCCTCGGCGCCGAGGATGTCGCCCAGGTCCCAGTGCTTGAAGGCGGCCAGCGCCTCCGGACCGACGGCGTCGGACGTGATGTAGAGCTGGATGCGGCCCGAGCCGTCCTGCACCGTCGCGAAGCAGGCCTTGCCCATCACGCGCTTGAGCATCATGCGGCCGGCGATGCGGGCCGGGATGGCCAGCGCCTCCAGCTCCTCGGCGCTCTTGCCCTCGTGCAGGCGGTGCAGATCGACGGCGTGGTCGCCCGGCTTGAAGTCATTGGGGAAGGCGGCGCCCCCTGCGGCCTGGGCCTGCGCACGCAGCGCGGCGAGCTTCTCGCGGCGTTCGGCGATCAGCTGGTTGTCGTCGGTGCCGGGCGCGGCGGCGTTCGGGGGCGTGGTGGTCATGGGGTGGTCCTGGGAGCGGCGGCACGCGGGCAGGGCGCACGCGGCGGGCGAGCGGCGGATTTAGAGACTGGCTCCGCGCCGGCGGCCGGAACCCCGGGCCGG
>NZ_AZSN01000188.1:0-6264 GCF_000576225.1 Methylibium sp. T29-B
CGCGGCGACCGCCAGGCGGTAGAAGCGCTCGGGCGGTGGGCTGGCGCACCCCGCGGCGAACTGCACCAGCACGAGCGCGGCAACGAGCGCCAGCGCGCGCGGCCGAGGCTGCTTCGTCGTCATCGCTTGCCGCCTTCCTCGGGCTCGCCGGGTTTGCCGCGCAGCAGGGATTCCGGGCGGCGTTGCACGTAGTCGGTCAGTTCGCGCATCGACTGGGCGGCGCGCGACACCTCGCGCAGCGCTTCCCGCAGCTCCTGCTGGGTCGGCGTGTCGCTGGCGAGCAGGTTGTCGGCCGACTTCATGGTGCGACGCGTGTCGGCGATCGCCGCCTTCAGCTCGGGCACCAGCTCGCCGAGCTGGCCGTCGAGCCGGCCGATCAGCCCGTCGGTGTTCTTCAGCGTGCGGTCGAGCGACTGCAGCGCGGTGCGCAGGTCGGCGGCGATCTCGTCGAACGGCACGTTCTCGATGCGCTTGGCGATGCTGGTCAGCGTGGCCTGCAGGTCCTCGAGGCTGCCCGAGATGGTGGGGATCTCGAGCACCGGGGCTTCACTGCCGGCGGCCGGCGCGGCCGCCGTCTTGACCGGCCGCGCGCCGGGGAAGAAGTCGAGCGCCACGTAGCGCTGGCCGGTCAGCAGGTTGGCGGTGCGCAGCTGCGCGCGCAGGCCGCGCTCGATGGAGCGGCGCATCAGCTCTGTCGGGTCGACCTGCGCCCGTTCGATCGCCGCGCTCACCTTGGAGCCGAGCCGGTCGCTGTACAGCACCATGCCGACCGGGAAGCTGAACTCCCTGCGGTCGCGGTCGTAGCTGACGTCGATCGACGTGACCTCACCGACCACCACGCCGCGGAAGTCGATCTGCGCGCCCGGCGCCAGGCCGCGCAGCGATTCGGTGAAATGGGCCACCATCGGCGTCACCTCGGAGCTGGTGCGCTTCATGGCCAGCGCCTGGTTCTCGAACAGCGCGAAGCTGTGCTCGGCCTCGGCCGCCGCGCCCGGCGCACCGGACTCCGGCGCGCCGAAGGCAATGCCGCCGAGCACGATGGAGATCAGCGACTGCGTCTGCAGCTTGATGCCGCCGGCGTCGAGCGCGACGTCCAGGCCACTGGCATGCCAGAAGCGCGTGTTCTCGGTCACGTGCTGCTCATGCGGCGCCGAAATGAACACCCGCAGCGTGACCCCGCGGCCATCGGCGTCGAGCCGCGTCGCGGTGACCTTGCCGACCTGCACACGGCGGAAATAGACCGGTGAACCGATGTCGACCGAGCCGAGGTCCGCGCTTCGCAGGATGAACTCGCGCCCCGGCTCGTCAGCGGTGACGCTGGGCGGCACGTCGAGGCCGACGAACTCGCGCCGCGACTCGGAGGAGGTACCGATGTCGATGCCGATGTAGGCGCCCGACAGCAGTGTGGAGAGGCCGGTGACGCCGCTGCCCGCCACGCGAGCCCGCACCACCCAGAAGCGCGTGTCGTCGAGCAGCAGCTTCTGCGCGCCCTGGGTCATCTCGGCGGTGACGACCACGCCCTTGCCGTCGGGGGCGAGCGCGATCGATTTCACGTCGCCGATGTCGACGTTCTTGTACTTGATCTTGGTCTTGCCCGGCTCCAGGTCCTCGGCGGTCTTGAAGGTGATGGTGACCGTGGGTCCGGTCGCGAGCCAGGCGCGCACGCCCAGCGTCAGGCCGATCAATGCCGCAAGGATGGGGATCAGCCACACCGCATAGCCGTGGCTGCGGCGGCGCGGCACCGCCACCGCTTCAGGCAGCTCGGCCGTCGCCGGCAGGGGCGGAGGGGCGGAAGAGGAGGGCGGCGGCGTGTCGCTCATGCGCCCCATTCTCGGTCGAGATGCGGCGCGGGCCGCACGGCCCGCGCCGGCCGGTCGGCCGCATCCCAGATCAGCCGCGGATCGAAACTCAGCGAGGCCAGCATCGTCAGCACCACGACCGCGCCGAAGGCCACCGCGCCGGGCCCGGCGGAAATGGCCGCCACCGACTGCAGCTGCACCAGCCCGACGAGCAGCGTGACCACGTAGATGTCGAGCATCGACCAGCGGCCGACGAACTCGATGCCGCGGTACAGCCGGGTGCGCAACAGCGGCCGGGCCGCGCTGCCCAACTGCACCGAGACGGCCAGGAAACTCAGCACCAGCAGCTTGGCCAGCGGCACCACGATGCTGGCCACGAACACCAGCACCGCGAGGAACCACGAGCCGTCGATCCACAGGAACACGATGCCGGACCAGATGGTGTCCTGCTGCGCACCGAACAGCGAGCTCGAACGCATCACCGGCAGCGTGTTGGCCGGCACGTAGAGGATGAAGGCGGCGATCAGGAAAGCCAGGTGCGCGCCAGGCTGGCCGGTTGGCGCACGTGCAGCTCGCTGTCGCAGCGCGGGCAACGGGATTGCAGCGGCGGCGGCGCCGGGCGGCTGATCTGGCCGCAGGTGTGGCAGACCCGCAGGCCGGCGATTGCGGCGGTGAGCACTGATGACCCCTCGCCCGACGGGTACGCCAGGCGATCCCCCGAGGGGATGCGGGCCGGCTTGGGAGCGGCCCGGCGCTCGTCCCGCGGCGGCCCCTCGCCCGACGGGGCCGTCATGCCGGCGTCTCCGCGGCGTCCATCTGGTCCCAGGCCTGCTGGGCGTCGAAGTTGGCCGCGGCGGCGGCGAACACGCAGATCAGGCCGCCGAAGGACCACAGCGAGATGCCGGGGATCACGCTGGCGATGTGCGCCAGCTTCACCAGCGCCACCAGCACGCCGAGCACGAACACCTCGACCATGCCCCAGGGGCGCACCAGCAGCAGCGCGCGCAGCACCCAGACGCCGCCCATCGGCCGCTCGCGCAGGGCCAGCGGCAGCAGCAGCCACAGCATGGCGCCGAGTTCCAGCGTCGGGACCAGCACCGTGGTCACCGCAACCAGCGTGGCCACCAGCCCGGCGTCCTGCCGCCACAGGGTGACCACCGCGCCCCACAGCGTGGTGCTGTGGTGCTGGCCCTGCATGTCGAGCTCGACCAGCGGGAACGACAGCGCCAGCACGAACAGCGCCGCGGCCGCCAGTGTGAGCGCCAGCGTGCGGTCCATCGCGTGATGCCGGCCGCGGTAGAGCACCGCGTCGCAGCGCCAGCAGCGGGCCACGCCGCCGGGCTCCAGCACCACCTCCTGCTGCAGCGCATCGCAATCGTGACAGGCCTTCATCCCCGCCAGCCTAACAAACCGCTGCGGCGCGCGGACGCATGCCCTGCCGCCGCATGGGCCCACACGGCGGTGCGGATCGCACCGAGGAGTAAGCTGCTCCGACACGCCGGAGAGCGTCGCGCCGCCCGGTCACAGCCGCGCCGACTCGGCCTCTCAGGCCCACGAAAGGATTCCCGACCATGTGGTTTCAAGTCTCTGCGGCACGGCGCGCGCTGCGCCCCGCCCCGATGGCCCTCGCGGCGGCGCTGCTGGTCGTCGGCTGCGCCACCAACCCGGTCGATTCGCAGTGGACCGAGCCGCAGTTCGCCGGCCAGTCGCTGCGCGGCAGCAAGCTGCTCGTGGTGTGCGAGGCTCCCGACGAGGCGCTGCAGCGCAACTGCCTGGACCGCGCCTCGGCCGAGCTGGTGGCCTACGGCGCATCACCGGTGACGCAGGCACCGGTCGCGGCCGGCACGGCGCGCAGTTCCGCCGCCGAACCCTACCTGGCCGCCGCGCGCGCCGCCGGCGCGAAGGCGGTGTGGCTGACCGCGGTCGGCCCCGACGCCACGCTGGTGCAGCCCGGTCCGTCGATCGGTGTCGGGCTGGGCGGCTTCGGCCGCTCGGTGGGCGGCGGGGTCGGCATCTCGCTGCCGATCGGTGGCGGCAAGACCCAAACCGCCTACGGCGCCAACAGCCAGCTCACCGACGTGGCCAGCGCACGCCTGATGTGGACCGCCAAGACCCGCGCACCGAGCGACGACGACGCCAACGCGCAGGTGGCCGAGCTGGTGAAGTCCGCGGTGGCGGCGGCCGGCAAGGCCGGGTTCTTCTAGGGCCTTCCGGGGTCGGCGTCCACCCTCTCGCGCCGTCAGCTCCCCGCGTAGACCGCCGGCTCGGCCGACAGGCCCTGGCGCACCTGGCGGCTGATCTCGTCGGCCAGCACCTCGTAGCCGCCGGACTCGAGCACCGCGAAGGCCTGGCGCACCACGTCCTCGGGCGCGGACTTCGCGGCGTCGACACCGCGGACCATGTCGGTGTCCATGTAGCCCACGTGCAGGCCGACGACCTGCGTGCCCTGCGCGCGCAGCTCGTTGCGCAGGCCGTTGGTCAGCGACCATTCGGCCGCCTTCGACGCGCAATAGGTGCTGACGCCCGGCATGCTGATCCAGCTCAGCACCGACAGGATGTTGAGGATGGCGCCACCGCCGTTGCGCGCGAGCACCGGTGCGAAGGCCTGGCTCAGTTGCAGCGGGCCGAAGAAGTGCGTTTCCATCTCGCGCGCGCCGCCTCCACCGAGCCGGCCTCCAGCAGGCCGGTGCCGCGCAGGATGCCGGCGTTGTTGATCAGCAGCGACACGTCGCCGAGCTCGCGCGCCAACGCCGCCGCCTGCTGCGCGTTCGTCACGTCCAGCTGGACCGGCGTGACGCCGGCGAGCGTGACGCTGCCCGGGTCGCGCGCGGCCGCGTAGACCTTGCGGGCACCACCGGCCAGCAGCGCGGCGGCGAAGGCACGGCCGAGGCCGCGGTTGGCGCCGGTGACCAGCGCGACGGAGTCCTTGATCTTCATGAGGTGTCCTTCCAGGAGATGAGCGGGTGAATTCGCATGACGACCGTCATGCGTCGGACGAAAGCCGGGTTGCGCCGCCTGCGGATCGGCGCTCAACCCCGGCGGTGTTTCAGGGACTGCCGGCAGGCCTCGCGCAGCGCGCGCGACAGGCGCGGATCGTCGACGGCGCGCGCCAGCGACATCGCGCCGACCAGGCTGCCGACCACGGCCATCGCCTCGGCACGGGCTTCGCGCGCGCTGCGCCCCGGCAGCAACTGCGCCACCAGTCGATCGTCTCCTTCAGGCGGCGCGTCGCGGCAGCGCGCACCTCGGGCGCCTGGCGCGGCGTCTCGCAGGCCAGCGCTGCCAGCGGGCAGCCCAGCTCGGCCGACTTCAGGTGCACGTCGGACAGGTAGTGGTCGATCAGCGCGTCCAGTGCCTGGGCCGGCGGCAGGCCTTCCACCACGCCCCGCAGATGTGCGGCGCTGTCGGCCCCGGCCCGGTCGGCCGCCTCGGCCAGCAGCGCGGTGCGCGATGCGAAGTGGGCGTAGAAGCCGCCGTGCGTCAGGCCGGCTTCCTTCATCAGATCGGCCACACCGGTGCCGTCGTAGCCGCTGCGGCGGATGGCGCGCGCCGCCGTGCCGACGATGCGCTCGCGCGTGAGGTCCTTGCGCGACGGTTCGGTGGCCGGCGGGCTGCGGCGGCGGGCGGCGGGCTTGGGTTGCGCCTTCATATGACGATCATCATATGAAACTCGCTTCACCCGCGTGGCAGCAGGGCCATGGCCCGGCTCACCGAGCCCAATGGTCCGCTGCGCGACGCTCGCCTCTGCAGCGACAATCCGCCACCGACCCTGCCCCCGTTGCCTCACCGTGTCCGATCACCCCCAGCCGCCCACCGAGGGCGATGCCCCTGCCGCCGCCCCGACGGACGAAGCAGCGGCCGTTCCAGCCGCAAGCGCTCCGAGCACCCCGAGCACCTCACCGGCCGCGACGGCCGCACAGCTCGCTCCGCTGTTTCCGGCCGCCTTCGGCCCCGGCGTGTTCGTGCCGCTGAAGCTGGGCATCCAGGCCGACATCCAGCAGCGGGCGCCGGGCGTGTTCACCAAGAAGTCGCTGTCGGCTTTCCTGCACCGGCACACGACCAGCACCGCCTACCTGAAGGCGCTGGTGGGTGCCGTGCAGCGCGTCGACCTCGACGGCCAGCCCGCCGGCGACGTGGCCGATCTGCACCGCGCTGCCGCGACCGGCGAGCTGGACCACCGCCGCGCGCTGCACGATGCGCGCCGCGCGGCCGAGCGCCAGGCGCAACGCGCGGCCCAAGACGAAGCCCGACAGGCCCACAGCGCAGCCGAGGCAGCGCAGCGCGAGCGCGCGGCACTGCTGCGGGCCTACGAGACCAGCACGCTGACGCGGGCCAACTTCTGCGCGCTCAAGGGGCTGACGGAAGCGGACCTCGACGCCGGGCTCGCGCAGGCGCGTGAAGAGCGGGACCGGCGCGCCTCGCAGCCGCAGCCGCCGCAACGACCGCCCCAGCAGCGCCGCCCGCC
>NZ_AZSN01000189.1:0-6250 GCF_000576225.1 Methylibium sp. T29-B
CCGGCGGCGCTCAGCTGCCGGCGGCCAGCGGCAGCGCGGTCTTGTAGCGCACCTGCTTCAGCGCGAAGCTGGAGCGGATCTTCTCCACCTGCGCGATCGGCGACAGCTGCTCGAGGATGAAGCGCTCCAGCGCCGCCATGTCGGCCACCGCCACGCGCAGCAGATAGTCGGCGTCGCCGGTCATCAGGTAGCACTCCATCACCTCGTCGCGCGCGCACACGCTGGCCTCGAAGGCCTCCAGCGCGGCGCGGTT
The DNA here is from genome assembly GCF_000576225.1 of Methylibium sp. T29-B. Classification (NCBI taxonomy): domain Bacteria; kingdom Pseudomonadati; phylum Pseudomonadota; class Betaproteobacteria; order Burkholderiales; family Sphaerotilaceae; genus Methylibium; species Methylibium sp. T29-B. The sequence goes on from NZ_AZSN01000189.1 coordinate 254, forward strand.
CTGCTGCTTCAGGCTGATCGAGATGAAGACGTTGAGGTGCAGCCCCAGCGGCGTGGGGTCGAGCAGTGCGACGTAGTGGCGGATCACGCCGGCGGCCTCGAGCGCGCGCACCCGCGCCAGGCAGGGCGAGGGCGACAGGTGCACGCGGCGCGCCAGCTCCACGTTCGAGAGGCTGCTGTCGCGCTGCAGCTCGGCCAAGATGCGCAGGTCGAGGGCGTCGGGTTTCATCGTCGTGCCGTAAAATTAAATGTTCACAGCATTTTGTGCTGTAAATGGGCGGAGGACGCCGGCTTTCGGTGGCATCTGCGGCCTCCGCAGGCGCACAGTGCAGGGCAGAGGAGCCTTGCCATGACCCAAGTGTTCGAACCCCTGCAGTTCCAGGCCGCCGCCGCCGACACCGACCCCGCCGAAACCGCCGAGTGGCGCGATGCGCTGGCCGCGGTGCTGGCCGCCGCCGGGCCGGAGCGCGCGCGTTTCCTGCTGGACCAACTGGCCGCGCAGGCCCGCGAGCCCGCCATCGCCTGGCAGCCGCGCGGCGGCGGTTCGCCCTACGTCAACACCATCCCGGTCGAGCGCCAGCCGCTCTTCCCCGGCGATCTGGCGATCGAGGAGCGCCTGGCCTCGCTGATGCGCTGGAACGCGCTGGCGATGGTGGTGCGCGCCAACCAGGCCTACGGCGAACTGGGCGGCCACATCGCCAGCTACGCGAGCGCGGCCGATCTGTTCGAGGTCGGCTTCAATCACTTCTTCCGCGCGCGCAACGCGCAGCAGGGTGGCGACCTGGTGTTCTACCAGCCGCACTCGGCGCCCGGCGTCTACGCGCGTGCCTTCCTCGAAGGCCGCCTGAGCGAGGCCGACCTCGCGCACTACCGGCAGGAGCTTGCGGCACCGGCGGCCGGCGCGCAGGGCCTGTCGAGCTACCCGCATCCGTGGCTGATGCCTGACTTCTGGCAGTTCCCCACCGGCTCGATGGGCATCGGTCCCATCAGCTCCATCTACCAGGCGCGCTTCATGCGCTACCTGCAGCACCGCGGGCTGCTGCAGACCGAGGGCCGCCGCGTCTGGGGCGTGTTCGGCGACGGCGAGATGGACGAGCCCGAGAGCATGAGCGCGCTCACGCTGGCCGCGCGCGAGAAGCTCGACAACCTCACGTGGGTGATCAACTGCAACCTGCAGCGCCTGGACGGCCCGGTGCGCGGCAACGGCCGCATCATCGACGAGCTGGAGGCGCTGTTCGCCGGCGCCGGCTGGCAGGTGATCAAGCTGGTGTGGGGCTCCGACTGGGACGGCCTGTTCGCGCGCGACACCCACGGTGCGCTGCGCAAGGCCTTCGCCGGCACCGTGGACGGCCAGTTCCAGACCTTCGCCGCGAAGGACGGCCGCTACAACCGCGAGCACTTCTTCGGCCAGACCCCCGAGCTCGCTGCGCTGGCGCAGGGCCTGACCGACGAGCAGATCGACCGGCTGCGCCGCGGGGGCCATGACATGGTGAAGATCCACGCCGCCTACCACTCGGCGATGCAGTGCCGCGGCCGGCCGGTGGTGATCCTGGCGCAGACCAAGAAGGGCTACGGCATGGGCGAGGCCGGCCAGGGCCGCATGACCACCCACCAGCAGAAGAAGCTCGACCGCGACGACCTGATCGCCTTCCGCAACCGCTTCGCGCTGCCGCTCAGCGACGAGCAGGCGGCGAACCTGGAATTCTTCAAGCCGGCCGACGACAGCCCCGAGATGCGCTACCTGCACGCGCGCCGCGCGGCGCTGGGCGGCCCATCCCGGCGCGCGTGGCGCAGGCGCCGGTGCTGGCGGTGCCGCCGGTGGCGCGCTGGGGCGACTTCGCGCTGAACGCCGACGGCAAGGAGATGAGCACCACGATGGCCTTCGTGCGCATGCTCACCGGGCTGCTGAAGGACGCGCAGCTCGGCCCGCGCATCGTGCCCATCGTCGCCGACGAGGCGCGCACCTTCGGCATGGCCAACCTGTTCAAGCAGATCGGCATCTACTCCAACCTCGGCCAGAACTACGAGCCCGAGGACATCGGCTCGGTGCTCAGCTACCGCGAGGCCACCGACGGCCAGATCCTGGAGGAGGGCATCAGCGAGGCCGGTGCGCTGAGCTCCTGGGTGGCGGCGGCCACCAGCTACAGCGTGCACGGCGTGCCGATGCTGCCGTTCTACATCTACTACTCGATGTTCGGCTTCCAGCGCGTGGGCGACCTGATCTGGGCCGCGGCCGACCAGCGCGCGCGTGGTTTCCTGCTCGGCGCCACCGCGGGCCGCACCACGCTGGGCGGCGAGGGCCTGCAGCACCAGGACGGCTCCAGCCCGCTGCAGGCGTCGACCGTGCCCAACTGCCGCACCTGGGACCCGGCCTTCGCGGGCGAGGTGGCGGTGATCGTGGAGCACGGCATGCGCCGCATGCTGGAGGAGCAGGCCGACGAGTTCTTCTACCTGCTGCTGATGAACGAGAACTACGCCAACCCCTCGCTGCCCGAGGGCGCGGCGGCCGGCGTGCTGAAGGGCCTGTACCGCTTCCGGCCGGCTCAGGGCAGGAAGGCCGCGCAGGTGCGCCTGCTCGGTTCGGGTGCGATCCTGCGCGAGGTGCTGGCGGCGGCCGAGCTGCTGCGCAACGACTACGGCGTGGAGGCCGAGGTGTGGAGCGCCACCAGCTACAGCGAGCTGCAGCGCGAGGCCATCGAGGTGGAGCGCCACAACCGCCTGCAGCCGCAGGCGCCGCGCCGCCGCAGCCACGTGGCGCAATGCCTGGCCGGCAAGGCGCCGGTGGTGGCCGCGAGCGACTACGTGCGCGCCTGGCCGCAGCTGATCGCGCCCTACGCCGAAGCCTCGCGCTTCGTGGCGCTGGGCACCGACGGCTTCGGCCGCAGCGACACGCGCGAGCAGCTGCGCCGCCACTTCGAGGTGGACCGCGCGCACATCGCGCTGGCGGCGCTGGAGGCACTGGCCGATGTGGGCAGCGTGCCGCGGGAGCTGGTGGTGAAGGCGGCGGGGCGGCTCGGGGGCTGAGGCGCGCCACCGCGCATAGCGGGCACCGCCAGAGCCTCAGCAAGAGCAGCGGATTCGGTCAGGTCCTGATCTGACAGACGGGGCCACTTCGCCGGCTTCCCGAGCGCGGCGCTTCGCTCGCGACAAATGGATCGGCCTGAGCGCCTACTTCACCAACTCCATCAGCTTGTCGAAGCTGTTCACGACGTCGTACTTCACGTTCTCCGGTGCGTGCTTCAGGTTCAACTGGTCAAAGAACTTCCGAGCGCAGGCGATCTTGGTCTCTTCGATCTTTCGCAGTTCCATCGACGACATCGAGCCCTCGGCCGGTGTGGAGGCTGGTTCCACGAGCTGTCCTGCCCAAAGCGGTGGGCCGGCCGCTATCGGCCAGGGCGGCGTTGTGGAGTCCAACCGACGTTTAAGGCTCCACAAGGCGCCTTGCGGAGGCCGGGTACTCCGCAAGGAAGCACCAGCCTGCAGAAACAACAGGGCTGCGCACGAGCGCCTTTCTGCGAAATTCCATTTAAGAATCAACAACTTAGGTCTTTCTGCAGCGCACGCATGGCAGATAGACAGCAGAAAGGCCGCACAGAGCGGGCCCCACACCGAATGAAGCTCAAGTTCAAGACCCAGGCCTGAGCTTGGGGATGTGGAACTCCTTGCGGATCTTGTCCGTCACTTCCTCGGCCATGAAGGTGGGCGACGTGAAGATGAAGTGCAGTTCGTCGACCTGCTCCAACTCCTCCTTCAGGGCCTCGAAGGCATACATCGAGAAGCACGAGGCAGCGACCTTCAGGCGGGCGCCGGGCTTCAATGCGCGCTTGAGGTCATCGCCCAGCAGGCGGTTGATGTTGTCGATGAGTTCCATCGCCGGCTACCCCAGAAGCTGCGCGACCGAGCGCATCGGCACGAACAGCCGGCTGGGCTGCGTCTGCAAGGTGAGAAAGCCGTAGTGCCGATAGAACGCCGCGGCGGCTTCGTCCTTGGCATCGACCACCACCGCCATCGCGGCAATCTGCTCGGCGTGGGTCAGGCTGCGGTGCAGGGCATCCAGCAGCAGATGCTCCCCGAGTCCCTGGCCTTGGGTGGATCGATCGACGGCCAGCCGGCCGAGCAGCGTGACGGGAAGCTGTGGGTAGCGGGGCAGCTTGCGGGCCAATGCGTCTGGCAGGTCGCCGAGGGTCAGCACCGAGGCCGACAGGGTGTAGTAGCCGAGGACTCGGCCGTCAGTCGGCCTGACGGCGACGAACGGTGCGGCAACGCGCTTGTCGGCGTCTTGCCGTGCCTGTTGCTGGAGATAGCGGTCGAGCGCCTCCACGCCGCAGTGGAAGGCCGTTCGGTCATGCTGTCGGCCCAGCGGCTCGACAGTGATGGGGGGCAAGGCCACCGGCTAGGCGCCGGTTCTTTGGCGATAGGCCTTGGCCGCGCGCTCGAGGCGCGCGTTCGGCTTCGGCGGTTTCAGCAGGGCTTGCACGAAGGCCGACTGCTCTTCGCGCGAAAGGCGGATAGCCTCGTGCTCGGCGATCACCCGGCGCGCTGCGTCCTGCGCACTGGCCACGACGAACTCGCTCAGCGTGCGGCCGGAAAGCGCCGCCGCTTGCTGGAGCAGGCTCTTCTGCGCCGCGGACACGCGGGCTTCGAGCCGGGCGTCGCGGGTCGCTTCGGGGGTCTCTGGGTTGGTCATGGTCGTCTCCCTGACCGCAATGTACGGCATATGTCCGTACGCGACAAGCGAGACCTCTGTGCAGGCACTCCCCCCTATCAGCGAGGCGGCCTCACCCGAACAAGCGTTTGAACCAGGCCACGAGGCGGGCCCAGACCCCCTGGGCCGGCGCCTCGGTGGCCGGCGCGGCCGCCTCCGCCGCCGCCGGATAGCGCGCCGCCAGCTGCTGCTCGAAGGCGGTGAAGAACTCGCCCGCCATCTTCTGCGCCGCCATGTCGATCAGTCGCGAGCCGATCTGCGCGATCTTGCCGCCCACCGAGGCGTTGGCGGTGTAGTGCAGCAGCGTGGTGTTCGGCCCGGTCGATTCCAGTCGCACCGTGGCCTGGCCCTTGCCGTGGCCGGCCGGGCCGCCCTGGCCTTCGAAGGCGAGCACGTAGGAGGTCGGCGGCTGCAGGTCCGACAGCAGCAGCTTGCCCTTGAACTTCGCCTTCACCGGGCCGATGGCGGCGGTGAGCGCCACCTCGTAGGCGTTCTCGCCGGTCGCGGTGATCGACTCGCAGCCTGGGATCGCGGCCTGCAGGATGGTGGTGTCGTTCAGCGCCTCCCAGGCGATGGCTTGCGAAACGGGCAGGACTTGCTGGCTGGTGAGTTGCATGGCGGCGGTCTCTCAGGTCGGAACGGGAAGGGGCAAGGAAGGGCCTGCGCGCGACGGGCGGCGCGGCGCCGGTGCGGTGGCGAGCACGCGCGCCAGGTCGGCCAGGCTGTCGAGGTTGTGCGCGGGCAGGAAGTGGTCCACGTGCGGCAGCATCGCGCGGATGCCGGCGGCGCGTGGCTCGAAGCCGGCGTAGCGCAGCAGCGGGTTCAGCCACACCAGGCGCCGGCAGCTCTTGTGCAGGCGCTCCATCTCGAAGCGCAGCGCGTCGGTGTCGCCGTGCTCCAGGCCGTCGGAGATCAGCAGCAGCGTGGCGCCGCCGCCGAGCACGCGGCGCGACCAGTGGCGGTTGAAGTCGTGCAGGCAGGCGGTGATGCGCGTGCCGCCCGACCAGTCGTCCACCCGGCGCACCACCTGCGCCACCGCGAGGTCGGGGTCGCGCTGCGCCATCAGCCGGCTGATCGGCGTGAGCCGCGTGCCGAACACGAAGCTGTGCACCCGCAGTCCGCTGCGGCCCATCGCATGCGCGAAGTGCAGCAGCATGCGCGAGTAGCGGCTCATCGAGCCGGAGATGTCGGCCAGCACCACCAGCGGCGCCGGCCGCGTGCGCGGCGTGCGCCAGTGCATCGGCCCGCCGTCGCCGTGGCGCGCCATCGCCTGCACGGTGGCGCGCCAGTCGG
>NZ_AZSN01000190.1:0-5993 GCF_000576225.1 Methylibium sp. T29-B
GCCGGCGCCCCGCCTCAGCGTGCCGGCCGCGCCGTCGGCGCCGTCCCGGCCGCAGGGCGCCGCGCTGAGCCCAACCTTGTTCCGCCACCCGCGGGCGTCGCGCGAGATCGACCTCGGTCGCGCCGTCATCGCCTATGAATTCCAGCGCGCGCGGCGCCGCTCGATCGGCATGGTGGTCTCGGCCGAGGGGCTGAGCGTGCGCGCGCCGCGCTGGGTCGGCCGCAGCGAGATCGACGCCGCGTTGCGCGAGAAGGCGGCCTGGATCCAGGCCAAGCTGGTCGAGCAGCACGAGCGCGCGCAGAAGCACGCCGCCTCGCGCATCGAGTGGCGCGACGGCGCCAGCCTGCCCTTCCTCGGCGAGACGCTGATCCTCGTGCTCGACCCGCGCGCCACCGGCGCGGTGCTCAACAGCGACGCGGCGGCGCTGCCCGGCGTGCCGCGGCTCACGCTGCACATCGGCCTGCCGCACAGCGCCGCGCCCGAGCAGATCCGCGACGTGGTGCAGGCCTGGCTGCAGCGTCAGGCGAAACGCCTGTTCGAGGAACGCTGCACCCACTTCGCGCCGCGCCTGAAGGTGCAGGTGCGCCGGCTGGCGCTGAGCTCCGCCCAGACGCGCTGGGGCAGCGCCAGCGCCGACGGTTCGGTGCGCCTGAACTGGCGCCTCATCCACTTCGCGCTGCCCACCATCGACTACGTGGTGGCGCACGAACTCGCCCACCTGCGCGAGATGAACCACAGCCCGCGCTTCTGGGACGTGGTGCGCTCGGTCATCCCCGACCTTGACACGGCCCGCGGCGCGCTGCGCCACGAGATGGTGCCGGCGTTCGACTGACGCGCGGGCGGGCGTCGGGCTACCAGCCCAGCGGCCCGGCCCAGCCCCGGTAGAGCTTGGGCAGCGGCGTCGCGTAGTCGCCGTGCTTGCTGGTGCGCAGCCCCAGGCCGACCAGCGCCTCGGCCAGCTTGACCGCGGCGGCCACGCCGTCGATCACCGGCACGCCCAGGCGCTGCTGTAGCGTGCCGCACAGACCGGCCATGCCGGCGCAGCCCAGCACGATGGCGCCGCTGTGGTCCTGCGCCAGCGCGGTGCGCGCGCTCGCCTCGATCTGCGCCAGCAGCGCGTCGCCGGCTTCCTCGAGCGCGAGCACCGGGATGTCGGTGCCGTGGATGCCGCGGCAGCGTCGCTCGAAGCCGTACTTCAGCACCAGGTGCTCGGCGATCACGCAGGTGCGCGTCATCGTCGTGACGACCGAGAAGCCGGTGGCCAGCATCGAGGCGACGTGGAAGGCCGCCTCGGCGGTGCCCAGCACGGGTGCGTCGGTCGCCTCGCGGGCCGCGTCGAGGCCAGGGTCGCCGAAGCAGGCGATCAGCACCGCGTCGGGCGCCAGCGGCGCGGCCTGCCGCACCTGTTCGGCCACGCCGGCGGCGGCGAACACCTCGTCGTAGTGGCCCTCGATCGACGCCGGCCCGAAGCCGGGCTGGGTGGCGATCACTTCGGTGCCCGCGGCGGCGACTGCGCGCGCGGCGTCGGCGATGCCTGCGGTCATGCCGGCGGAGCTGTTGGGGTTGATGAGCAGCAGCTTCATGGGATTCATCTCGTGAACAGGATCAGTGCGTTTTGCATACAAAACGCGCGGGGGGACCAGCGATGGTGCGCGCCTGAGGTCGGTCGAGCGGGCGCCCGCCGCACCTTGCGAGGCGCGTGCAAGGACCGCACCCGGGCGTCGCGGCCGGCAGGGCCGCAGCGGCGGGCCGGCCGCGTCGCCTGGCACATGCTTTGCGTACCGGCTGCACCATGAACCCACGCACCGACCTGGAACTCGTTCACCTGGTCAAGCGCTACGGCGACGCGGTCGCCGTCGCCGGGATCGACCTCAAGATCGCCGCCGGCAGCTACTGCTGTCTGCTCGGGCCCTCGGGCTGCGGCAAGACCTCCACGCTGCGCATGATCGCCGGGCACGAGCTGGCGAGCGAGGGCGACATCGTGCTCGGCGGCCGCAACATCACCAACCTGCCGGCGTCCGAGCGCGGCACCGCGATGATGTTCCAGAGCTACGCGCTGTTCCCGCACCTGAGCGCGCTCGACAACGTGGCCTTCAGCCTGAAGATGCGCGGCGTCGACAAGGCCGCGCGGCAGAAGAAGGCGGCCGACCTGCTGGAGCGCGTGTCGCTCGGCCACCTGGCGCACCGCAAGCCGGCCGAGCTGTCGGGCGGCCAGCAGCAGCGCGTGGCGCTGGCGCGCGCGCTGATCACCGAACCCAAGGTGCTGCTGCTCGACGAGCCGCTGTCGGCGCTCGATCCCTTCCTGCGCATCAAGATGCGCGCCGAGCTCAAGGGCTGGCAGACCTCGCTGGGCATGACCTTCATCCACGTCACGCACTCGCAGGAGGAGGCGATGGCGCTGGCCGACCAGGTGGTGGTGATGAGCCAGGGCCGCATCGAGCAGGACGGCTCGCCGCACAGCGTGTTCAATGCGCCGCGCAGCGAGTTCGTGGCGCGCTTCATGGGTGGGCACAACGTCATTCCCTCGTCGCGCGGCCTGGTGGCGGTGCGCGCCGACAAGACCCGCCTGAGCCGCGACCCGCTGCCGGCCGGCGACACCGTGCTGCCGGCCACCGTGCGCGCCACCGAGTACCAGGGCACCTACGTACTGCTGACGCTGCACAGCGCGGCGGTCGACGAGTTCAACGTCGTGCTGCCCGAGGCTGCCTTCGAGGCCCAGCCCTGGCAGCCCGGTGACAGCGCCTGCGCCCACTGGGACGCCGCCGACATGCATCCGCTGGCCGCCTGAGCCGGCCCTCTTTCCCTCCCAGGAGAACACCACCATGTCCGAAATCCGTCGCCGCCAACTGCTCCAGGGCACCGCCGGCATCCTCGCCACCGGCATCTTCCCCGCCATCCACGCGCAGGAGAAGATCACGCTGCGCTACCTGGGCACCGCGGTGAACCAGGACAAGGCCATCGCCGAGAAGTTCAAGGCCGACACCGGCATCGCCATCCAGTACATCGCCGTCAACACCGACGAGGTGACCAAGCGCGCGGTGACGTCGCCGAACAGCTTCGACCTGATCGACACCGAGTACTTCTCGCTGAAGAAGATCGTGCCGACCGGCAACCTCAAGGGCATCGACACCAAGCGCATCAAGAACGCCGACAAGATCACCACGCTGTTCACCACCGGCGTGGTGGGCGGCAAGGCGGTCGGCGACCAGGGAACGGCGCCGAAGAAGGTGATCTACCTGGAGGGCGAGAAGAGCAAGGTGTTCGCCAAGGCGCCGACCCAGTTCATGAGCCTGATCCCCACGGTCTACAACGCCGACACGCTGGGCATCCGGCCCGACCTGATCAAGCGCCCGATCGACAGCTGGGCCGAGCTGCTGAACCCGGAGTTCAAGGGCAAGGCCGCGATCCTCAACATCCCGTCGATCGGCATCATGGACGCGGCGATGGTCGTGGAGGCCAAGGGGCTCTACAAGTACCCCGACAAGGGCAACATGACCCGGAAGGAGATCGACCTCACGATCAAGACCCTGATCGAGGCGAAGAAGGCCGGCCAGTTCCGCTCGCTGTGGAAGGACTTCAACGAGAGCGTCAACCTGATGGCCTCCGGCGAGGTGGTGATCCAGTCGATGTGGTCGCCGGCCGTCACCGCGGTGCGCACCAAGGGCATCGACTGCGTGTTCCAGCCGCTGAAGGAGGGCTACCGCGCCTGGGCGGCCGGCTTCGGCGTACCGGCCACTTCGAGCGGCAAGAAGCTCGACGCCACCTACGAGTTCATCAACTGGTTCCTCGATGGCTGGGCCGGCGCCTACCTGAACCGCCAGGGCTACTACAGCGCCGTGCTGGAGACCGCCAAGGCCAAGATGGAAGCCTACGAGTGGGCCTACTGGATGGAAGGCAAGGCGGCCGAGAAGGACATCAAGTCGCCCAACGGCGATCTGCTGGCCAAGGCCGGCAGCAAGCGCGACGGCGGCTCCTACGAGCAGCGCATGGGTGGCATCGCGTGCTGGAACGCGCTGATGGACGAGAACACCTACATGGTCCAGAAGTGGAACGAGTTTGTCGCGGCATGATGACGCTCCCCCCCGTTGCGGCTGACGCCGCTCCCCCAGGGGCCACGAAGAGGCCCTTTCAGTGCCTTTGGGGCGCCGCTGGCGGACCGGCGGAGCCGGATCCGCGGCGGCCGCTCGAAGGCCGGCGTCGCTGCATTCGCCGAGGGGACGGGGCGTGAAGAGCACGGCGTTGACGGCCGGCCCGCCCGCCTGGCTGCAGGCGCTGCCGTTCGGCGCGGTGTTCCTGTTCTTCTTCGTCGCACCGCTGCTGCTGATCGGGGCGGTGAGCTTCTGGCCGACCAGCGACTACGAGCTGATCCCCGGCTTCACCGGCCAGAACTATGTGTCGATCTTCGAGGGTTGCAGCAACCTGGCCGAGCCCTGCGTGACGCTGAAGACCTACTGGTCGACGCTGCGGTTTTCGCTGCTGACCTGGGCCGCCGCGCTGCTGATCGGCTTCACGATCGCCTATTTCCTGGCCTTCCACGTGCGTTCGCCGGGCATGCAGACGCTGCTGTTCGTCATCTGCACCATCCCGTTCTGGACCAGCAACGTCATCCGAATGATCTCGTGGGTGCCGCTGCTCGGCCGCAACGGCCTGGTCAACCAGGGGTTGATGGGGCTGGGGGTGGTCGACAAGCCGGTCGACTGGCTGCTGTTCTCGGAGTTCTCGGTGGTGCTGGCCTTCGTGCACCTGTACACGATGTTCATGCTGGTGCCGATCTTCAACTCGATGATGCGCATCGACCGCTCGCTGCTCGAGGCGGCCGACGACTGCGGCGCGAGCGGCTGGCAGACGCTGTGGAACGTGATCGTGCCGCTGTCGCGCACCGGCATCCTGATCGGCTCGATCTTCGTCATCACCATCGTGATGGGCGACTTCGTGACCGTCGGCGTGATGGGCGGCCAGCAGATCGCCTCGGTCGGCAAGGTGATCCAGGTGCAGACCTCCTACCTGCAGTTTCCGCTGGCCGCGGCCAACGCGGTGGTGCTGCTGGCGGTGGTGCTGATGATCATCGTCGCGCTGACGCGGCTGGTGAATCTGCGCAAGGAACTTTGAGATGAACCGCGACCGCCGCTCGAGAGGCTTCTGGCCGCTGGCCCTCGTGTTCGGCCTGTTCGTGCTGTTCCTCTACGGCCCGGTGATCACGATCTTCGTGCTGAGCTTCCAGGGCCCCGAGGGCGGGCTGACGCTGCCGATGCGCGGGTTGTCGCTGCACTGGTACCACGAGCTGTGGAAGGGCCTGGGCGTGGTCGACATCGGCGCCGCGCTGCGCCGCTCGCTCGCGCTCGGCGCGGTGGTGATGGTGCTGACGGTGCTGCTGGCGCTGAGCGCCGGGCTGGCCTTCCGCAAGCGCCTGGCCGGTGCCGACGCGCTGTTCCACGTGACCGTGGCCAGCCTGATCATGCCGTCGATCATCGTCTCGCTCGGCATCGGCCTGCAGTTCCGGCTGCTCGACGGCGGCATCAAGTGGCTGCTGGAGGCCGTCGGCGCCACCGCCACGCTCGAGAGCTACACCACCTCGCTGGGTCTCTACACCTCCGGCCTCGGCGCCCACCTGACCTGGACGCTGCCGTTCGGCCTGCTGATCATGTTCGCGGTGTTCAACCGCTTCAACCCGGCCTATGAGGAGGCGGCGCGCGACCAGGGCGCGACGCCGTGGCAGACCTTCCGCCACGTGGTGCTGCCGCTGATCGGGCCGTCGGTGGTGGGCATCGGCATGTTCGGCTTCACGCTGAGCTGGGACGAGATCGCGCGCTCCTCGCAGGCGATCGGCGACCTCAACACCCTGCCGCTGGAGCTGCAGGGCCTGACCACCACCGTCACCACGCCGTCGATCTACGCCCTGGGCACCGTGACCACCGGCATCTCGCTGCTGGTGGTGGGCCTGGCGCTGCTCGGTGCGGCCGCGCTGCGCCGCCGCGGCGGCCGGCGCACCGGCG
>NZ_AZSN01000191.1:0-5950 GCF_000576225.1 Methylibium sp. T29-B
CCACCGCCGCAGCGCGTGCACCGCGCGGTGCGGCGCCAGCTGCCGCCAGGCTGTGAGCGGGAGCACGTCGTTGGTCGCGGCGCAGGCCGCCAGGTCCAGAGCCGCCAGGTCGGCCACACAGGCTGCGGCCTGCTGGGCCCAGCGGGCGGCATCGGCGAGCGTGCCCTCGGCCTGCGGAAACGCCGCCTGCAGGGCCGGCCAGACCTGCAGCCGCAGGCGGTTGCGCGCGAAGCGCGGATCGTCGTTGCTGTCGTCGTCGATATAGCTCAGCCGATACCGGCGCACATAGGCCTCGATCGCCTCGCGCGGACGGGCCAGCCAGGGACGCGCCCAGGTGATGCCGTCACGTTCGATCGAGCGCGGCATGCCGGCCAGCCCGGCCACGCCGGCACCTCGCAAAGCCTGAAGCAGCAGGGTCTCGGCCTGGTCGCGCTGGTGGTGAGCCAGCAGCACGAGCGCCACGCCCTGCTCGACGGCGAGCGTGCGCAGCGCCGCATACCGAGCGGCACGCGCCACGGCTTCGAGGCTGTCACCGGACCGGCAGGCAAGCTGCACGCGCATCGCGCGAAAGCACACGGGCAGGCCGCGCCGCGCCCAGCGCCGGCACTGCGACTCGCAGTGCGCGAGCCAGGCATCGGCACGGGCACTCAGGCCGTGGTGCACATGCAGGGCATGGACCGTGAGGCCGCTGTCGCGGGCCGCGATCAGCGTGGCGTGCAGCAGCGCGGTGGAGTCGCGCCCACCGCTGTAGGCGACGGCCAGGCCGCGGGGCGGCTCAGCGCTCCTTGGTGTCGTTGTAGCGGCCGTAGCTCTTGAGCCGCTCATAGCGCTGGTTCAGCAGCTCGCGGGGCTTCAGGTCGGCGACCTGGCGCAGCGCGTCGTTGAGCGCGCGCTTGAGGTAGACCGCCATCTGCGCCGGATCGCGGTGGGCACCGCCGACCGGCTCGTTGACGATCTTGTCGACCAGGCCCAGCGCCTTGAGCCGGTGCGCGGTGATGCCCATCGCCTCGGCGGCGTCGGCCGCACGTTCGGCGGTCTTCCAGAGGATGGAGGCACAGCCCTCCGGCGAGATGACCGAATAGACTGAGTACTGCAGCATCAGCACCTGGTCGCCCACGCCGATGGCGAGCGCGCCGCCGGAGCCGCCCTCACCGATGATGGTGGTGATGATCGGCACCTCGAGCTGGGCCATCGCGAAGATGTTGTGGCCGATGGCCTCGGACTGGCCGCGCTCCTCGGCGCCGATGCCGGGGTAGGCGCCCGGCGTGTCGACGAAGGTGAACACCGGCAGGCCGAACTTCTGCGCCAGCGTCATCAGGCGCAGCGCCTTGCGGTAGCCTCGGGCCGGCTCATGCCGAAGTTGCGCAGCGCGCGCTCCTTGGTGTCACGCCCCTTCTGGTGGCCGAGCACCATGCAGGCCTGGCCGTTGAAGCGCGCCAGGCCGCCGACGATGCTCTGGTCGTCGGCGAACGCGCGGTCGCCGTGCAGTTCCTGGAAGTCGGTGAACACATGGTTCACGTAGTCCAGCGTGTAGGGCCGCTGCGGATGGCGCGCGATCTGCGTCACCTGCCAGGGCGTCAGGCTCGAGTAGATGTCCTTGGTGAGCTGCAGGCTCTTCTTGGACAGGCGGTCGATCTCCTCGGAGATGTCGACCGCCGACTCGCTCTGCACGTAGCGCAGCTCGTCGATCTTGGTTTCGAGGTCGGCGATCGGCTGCTCGAACTCGAGAAAATGTTTCTTGCTCATCCCAAACGATCCTTTCTCGGGAAAGGTGGGCGCATTGTCGCGGAATTCTCGGCGCGCTCAGTAGGTCACGCGCGGATCCAGGCTGCGCCACAGGTACCAGGTGGCCACCGAGCGGAACGGCGCCCATGCGTCGCCCACCTCACGCGCCTCGTTGCGCGACACCGGCTCGCCGCTGAAGTAGTGCTGGCTGATGCCCTTGAGCAGGCCGAGGTCGTCGAGCGGCAGCACGTTGGGGCGCATCAGGTGGAAGATCAGGAACATCTCGGCCGTCCAGCGGCCGATGCCGCGGATGGCGACCAGTTCGTCGATGATGGACTCGTCGTCCATCGAGGTCCAGTTGCGCACGTGCACCGTGCCACCGTCGAAGTGCCCGGCCAGGTCGCGCAGGTATTCGATCTTGCGCGCGGACAGGCCGGCGCCGCGCAGCGCGGCACTGTCGGCCGCGAGCACCCCCGCCGGCCGCACGTGCACCGCGGAGCCGCCCTCGAACAGCGCGGCGAAGCGCTCCCACACCGCCTGCGCGGCCGGCACCGAGATCTGCTGGCCGACGATGGAACGTGCGAGCGTGGTGAAGGCATCGCCGCGGCTCTCGAGCCGGGCCTCGCCCAGCTTCGGGATCAGCTTGCGCATCACGCGATCGCGCTTGGCGAGGTGCTTGCACGCCTCGTCCCAGTAGTCGGGCGTGACGAAGCCGGGGCCGCGGGGCGACATGGTGCGGGAGGCTCGTGGCTCGGGCGAAGGCTCAGGCCTTGACCCAGGTGGTCCCGGCGGGCGTGTCCTTGAGGACGATGCCCTGCGCCGCCAGGGCGTCGCGGATGCGGTCGGACTCGGCGAAGTCGCGTGCGGCCTTGGCCGCCGCCCGCGCCGCGATCTGGGCCTCGATGTGGCCGGTATCGACGCCGCTGCCGCCCTGCAGGTACTGCGCCGCTTCCTGCTGCAGCAAGCCCAGCGTGCCGGCCAGCGAACGCAGCAGGCCGGCGCTCTGCGCCGAGCGGCTGCGGTTCACCTCGCCGGCCAGGTCGAACAGCACCGACACGGCGATCGGCGTGTTGAAGTCGTCGTCCATCGCCGCCTTGAAGCGCGCGGCATGCGGGTCGGTCCAGTCGATCTCGGCCGGTGCGACCGCCGTGCCTTCCAGTGCGGTGTAGAGGCGGCGCAGGCCGCTGCGGGCATCGTCGAGCCCGGCATCGCTGAAGTTGAACGGGCTGCGGTAGTGCACCCGCAGCATGAAGAAGCGGATGGTCTCGCCGTCGTAGCGCTTGAGAATGTCGCGGATGGTGAAGAAGTTGCCCAGCGACTTGGACATCTTCTCGTTGTCGACATTGAGGAAGCCGTTGTGCATCCACACGTTGACGAAGCTGTGCCCGCTGCCCAGGTGGAAGGCGCCGTCGCTCTGCGCGATCTCGTTCTCGTGGTGCGGGAACTGCAGGTCCATGCCGCCGCCGTGGATGTCGAAGCGCTCGCCCAGCAGGGCGTGGCTCATCGCCGAGCACTCGATGTGCCAGCCGGGGCGACCCGGGCCGAACGGCGCGTCGTATTTCGCGTCGGCCGGCTCCTCGGGCTTTGCAGCCTTCCAGAGCACGAAGTCCAGCGGGTCGTCCTTGCCCTCGAGCACCGCCACGCGCTCGCCGGCGCGCAGCGCATCGATCGACTTGCCCGACAGGCGGCCGTACCCGGGGAACTTGCGCACCGAGTAGTTCACGTCGCCGCCCGGCACACGGTAGGCAAGCCCGTTGCGTTCGAGCACCTCGATCAGGCCGACCATCGCCCCCACGTACTCGGTGGCGCGCGGCTCGTGCGTCGGGGGCTCGATGCCGAGCGCCCCGATGTCCTGGTGCATCGCGGCGGTCATCTCGTCGGTCAGCTGGCGGATCGGGATGCCGCGCTCGAGCGCGCGCTTGATGATCTTGTCGTCGATGTCGGTGATGTTGCGCACGTACGTGACGCGCAGTCCCGACACCCGCAGCCAGCGTTGCACCACGTCGAACGCCATCATCATGCGTGCGTGGCCCACGTGGCAGAGGTCGTAGATCGTCATGCCGCACACGTACATGCGCACGTGGCCGGGTTCGATCGGCGAGAACGCCTCGGTCGAGCGAGTGAGGGTGTTGTGGATGCGCAGGCTCATCGGGACGGATCGATCGGGTCTGTCACGGGCAGGCCGCATGCCGACGATCGAAGCGCCGCAGTATAGCGATCACCCCCCTGCCCGCGGCGGGGCTTCCGATCGGTGGAGAATACGGTTCCGAGCGGGTGACGAGCCCGCCGTTTGCATTCAGGAGACTTGATGATTTCCAGAACCTGGGCCGCCTTCGCGCTGGCCGCTGCGGTATTCGCCGCGCCGTTGACCGCGGCGGCGCAGAAGGTGCGCCTCGCGACGAGCGAGGGCGACATCGTGCTGCAGCTCGACCCCGCCAAGGCCCCGAAGACCGTCGACAACTTCGTCGCCTATGTCAAGAGCGGGCACTACGACGGCACCATCTTCCACCGCGTGATCGACGGCTTCATGATCCAGGGCGGCGGCTTCGACAAGGACATGAAGGAGAAGAAGACCGGGGCCCCGATCGCGCTGGAGAACCGCAGCGGCCTGCGCAACGAGCGCGGCAGCATCGCCATGGCGCGCACCATGGACCCGAACTCGGCCACCGCGCAGTTCTTCGTGAACCTTACCAACAACGCCTTCCTCGACCCGGCGAACTCGCGCGACGGCAACGGCTACGCGGTGTTCGGCAAGGTCATCGAGGGCATGGACGTGGTCGACCGCATCAAGGGCGTGCCCACCACCAACAAGGGCCCCCACCAGAACGTGCCGGCGACGCCGGTGCTCATCAAGAAAGCCACGCTGGAGCCATGACATGACCAAGACCATCGAACTGCACACCAACCACGGCGTGATCCGTGCCGAGCTCGACGACGTGAAGGCGCCCGCCACGGTCGCCAACTTCCTGAGCTACGTGAAGGCCGGCCACTACGACGGCACGGTGTTCCACCGTGTCATCAAGGGCTTCATGGTCCAGGGCGGTGGCTTCGAGCCGGGCCTGAAGCAGAAGCCCACCCAGGCCCCGATCGCCAACGAGGCGAACAACGGCCTGAAGAACGACAAGTACACGCTGGCGATGGCACGCACCAATGCGCCGCACTCCGCGTCGTCGCAGTTCTTCATCAATGCCACCGACAACGACTTCCTGAACTTCAAGTCGGAAAGCCCGCAGGCTGGGGCTATGCGGTGTTCGGCAAGGTGGTGGCCGGCACCGAGGTGGTCGATGCGATCGAGCGCGTGAAGACCGGCCGCCAGGGCGGCCACGACGACGTGCCGCTCGAGGACGTGGTGATCACGCGAGCGAACGAAGTCGCCTGAGGCGCTCGAAGCCGATGACCTCGTCGCCGGCCGCACCGCCCCGGGGCGCCGGCGTGTCCCCGTCGCTGCCGAAGTTCTGGGAGTTCGAGGCGCCCGCTGAATGGCGGGCGATCGACTTCATCTCCGACCTGCACCTGCAGGCGAGCCATCCCCTCACCTTTGAGGCGTTCTCGCAGCACCTGCTGCACACGAGCGCCGAGGCGGTGTTCATTCTCGGCGACCTGTTCGAGGTATGGATCGGCGACGACGCCCGGCATGAGGGCTTCGAGCACCAGGTCGTCGAGGTGCTGAAGGAAGCCGCCGCGCGACGCAGCGTGTCCTTCATGGCAGGCAACCGCGACTTCCTGGTCGGCGTCGAACTGCTGAAGGAGTGCGGCATGACGGCCCTGCCCGATCCGACGGTGCTGCGGGCCTTCGGCGAGCGGGTGCTGCTGACGCACGGTGACGCGCTGTGCCTGGAAGACGTGGAGTACCAGCGCTTCCGCGCCGTCGTGCGCACCGAACAGGCCCGCGAGGACTTCCTGGCGCGGCCGCTGCCCGAGCGCCGTGCGCTGGCCGCCCAGATCCGCGCGGTCAGCATGCAGCAACAGCAGCGTGACGGTCGGCCGGAGACCTGGGCCGATCTCGACGCTGGCGCCACCGTGCAGTGGATGCACGAGGCCGGCACGCCGCTGCTGGTGCACGGTCACACCCACCGCCCGGCCACGCAGGAACTGGCCCCCGGCTTCACCCGCCATGTACTGACCGACTGGGAGCTCGACCGGGGCCCCGCGCAGGCAGCCCGCGCCGGCGTGCTGCGCCTGAGCGCACGCGGCCTGCAGCGGCTGCCGCCCGCGGTTTCTCCGG
>NZ_AZSN01000192.1:0-5818 GCF_000576225.1 Methylibium sp. T29-B
TGCCGGGCAAGTGTGGAAGATCAAGAAGCCGGTGACGCTGCCGTTCGTCGACTTCAGCACGCTGGAGGCGCGCCGGCGCATGTGCGCCGAGGAGTTGCAGCTGAATCGCCGCCTCGCGCCTTCGATCTACCAGGCCATCGTCCCGGTGACCGGCGAGCCCGACGACCCGGTGCTCGGCGGGTCCGGGCCTGCGATCGAGTGGGCGCTCGTGATGCGCCGCTTCGCCGATGGGGCGCTGTTCAGCGAGCGCCTGGCGGCCGGCACGCTGACGCCAGCGCTCGTCGACAAGCTGGCGGAACGGCTGGCCACCTTCCATGCCGCGGCGCCTCGCGCCAGCGCGGGAACGGCCTACGGCAGCCCGGCTCGCATCGCGGCCGACACGTGTCACTTGCTCGAAGGTCTTGCCGCGCACGGCGTGCAGACGCAGGCGTTCGAAACCTGGGCCCGCTCGCAGGCGTCGGCACTCGACGGCCACTGGCGGGCGCGCCAGCGCGAAGGCTGGGTGCGCGAAGGCCATGGCGACCTGCACCTGGCCAACCTGTTCGCCGAAGGCGACGAGGCAACCGCCTTCGATGGCATCGAGTTCGACCCGGCGATGCGCTGGATCGACGTCCAGGCCGACATCGCTTTCACCGTGATGGACCTGACGGCTCACGGACGCACTGACCTCGGATTCCGCTTCCTCGATCGTTGGCTCGCGGCCACCGGCGACCACGCCGGTCTGGCCGTGTTGCGCTACTACCTCGTCTACCGTGCCCTCGTGCGGGCGATGGTCGCGACGCTGCACCCACCGGTGACCGAGGCGCCCGACTACCTGGGCCTGGCACGGCACTGGATCGCGCCCGCGAGCGGGCGGCTGCTGCTGATGCATGGCGTGTCCGGCTCGGGCAAGAGCACCATCGCGGAGCACCTGCTCGAACGCGCAGGCGCGGTGCGGTTGCGTTCTGACGTCGAGCGCAAGCGCCTGCATGGGCTGGCGGCGCTGGCGCGCAGCGGAGCAGGACTGGGCGACGGTCCCTACGATGCGGCGGGCACGGAGCAGACCTATGCGTACCTGCGTGAAGCTGCGCACCACGCGCTCGCGGCCGGCTGGCCGGTGATCGTCGACGCGACCTTCCTTTCCGAGGCGCCGCGGCGCATGTTCCGCGCGCTGGCCGACCAGATGCGGGTGCCGTTCTCGATCCTGCACTGCGAGGCACCCCGGGACGTTCTTGCCGTGCGTCTGGCGCAGCGTGCCGCCGCCGCGAGCGACGCTTCGGAAGGCGGCACCGAGGTGCTGGAGCATCAGTTGCGCACACAGCAGCTGCTGGCCGAAGACGAGCTTGCCCACGTGCTGCCGCTGGCCGGTGACATCGATGCGCTGGCGGCGCACTGGCTCGCCGCCGACGCGCGCTGAGCCGGGTCCTTCCGTGCGCCATCAGGGTCGGCAGCGTCATCGATTGCAGCAGCGTGCGCGTTGCGCCGCCGAACACCCATTCGCGTGCGCGGCTGTGACCATAACAACCGCAGACCAGCAGATCGGCTTCAAGGCCGGCAGCGCGCGAAAGCAACAACTCGCCCAGCGCGTCGGGCTGCGCACCGGCCGACACGTCCAGTCGGCCCTGGCCATCGTGCCGCGCCAGCCAGTGCCGCACGCCCTCGGCGCTGGCTCCGGCATCCTCGCCCCAGCCGACGACAGTGACCGTTTGTGCCGTTCGCAGCAGCTGCAGCGCTGCGTGCAGCGCGCGGGCTGCCTCGCGCGTCGGCTTCCGGGCCACCATCGCCCGGTATCCCATTCCCTTGCAGGGCATGGCTTGCGGGACAAGCAGCGCCGGCATGCCGCTGTCGATGACCACCGCCTGAACGAAGTCGGCGCGCAGCTCGCTGGCCCGGCGCAACGCGGGCCTGCGCTGGCCCAGAACCACCAGGTCGAGCACGAGCGCTGCACGCGCCGTCTCGGCAACGGGCATGCCGTCGCGGCACTCTCGCCAGTTCATCGGTACGTCGGACTCGGCCAGCCAACCCGCAGAGCCGTCGAGACGATGGCCCGGCTGCCGCAGGACCTGGCGCGGCGGCTGCATCGGGCGCGGCGCGGCAATCTGAAGGTGAGCATCGAGATCGACGACCTTCACCACGACGGCGATCCGCTCGACCGTGCCGCGAGCCGGCTCTCGCTGGCGCTGGTGACCGCGGCGCTGATCATCGGCTCGACGATCGTGATGACCATCCGCGGCGCCCCCCCGCTGCTGGGTCTGCCGGCGTTCGGGCTTGTCGGGTTGGCCGGCGCCGTGTTCGGCGCATTGCTGCCGCTGCGGGCGGTCGCAAACGGAAGACGGCGGCACGACGAGGAAAGATGAAGATGCCGCTCGTCGACTCGCCTCTCTTCCGCGCCCGCGGTCTCGCAAAAACCTACCGCACCGGCGAGGTCGAGGTGCGCGCGCTGCGCGACGTCGACCTCGACATCGCGCGCGGCGAGTTCATCGTGCTGCTCGGACCTTCGGGCAGCGGCAAGTCGACGCTGCTGAACATCCTCGGTGGGCTCGACGTGCCGAGCACCGGCACTCTTCAATTCGGCCCGACGCGCTTGGACGGGGCGAGCGACGCCGCGCTCACCGCCTATCGACGCGAGCACGTGGGCTTCGTGTTCCAGTTCTACAACCTGATCCCGAGCCTGACCGTCCGGGAGAACGTCGCCCTCGTGACCGAGATCGCGCGCGACCCGATGCCGGCTGATGAGGCGGTGGCACAGGTGGGCCTGGCGCCGCGGCGCGACCATTTCCCGGCCCAGCTGTCAGGCGGCGAGCAGCAGCGCGTGGCGATCGCGCGCGCCATCGCCAAGCGGCCCGAGGTGCTGCTGTGCGACGAGCCGACCGGCGCGCTCGACTTCCAGACCGGCAAGCTGGTGCTGGAAGTGATCGAGCGCGTCAACCGCGAGCTGGGCACGACCGCGATCGTGATCACGCACAACGCGGCCATCGCCGGGATGGCCGATCGCGTGATCCATCTCGCCGACGGCCGCATCCAGCGCATCGAAGTGCCCGCGCGCAAGCTGACGCCGGCCGAACTGGCTTGGTGACGGTTCATGAAGGCCCTCGACCGCAAGCTGCTGCGCGACCTGCGCCTGATGTGGAGCCAGGCGCTGACGATCGCGCTGGTGGTCGCCGCCGGCATCGCCGGCTTCATCGCCAGTCTGTCGGCAGTGGACTCGCTGGCCGCCGCGCGCGACGACTACTATGCCGCCGGCCGCTTCGCCGACGTGTTCGCGAACCTGAA
The DNA here is from genome assembly GCF_000576225.1 of Methylibium sp. T29-B. Taxonomy (NCBI): domain Bacteria; kingdom Pseudomonadati; phylum Pseudomonadota; class Betaproteobacteria; order Burkholderiales; family Sphaerotilaceae; genus Methylibium; species Methylibium sp. T29-B. The sequence goes on from NZ_AZSN01000192.1 coordinate 3,253, forward strand.
GCGCGCGCCCGACTCGTTGCAGGTCACGCTGCGCGAGCAGCCCGGCGTGGCCGACCTGGAAGCCGGCGTCGAGACGATGGCGCGCATCACGTTGCCCGGCGTGCCAGATCCCATCATCGGTCAACTCGTCGGCCTGGACCTGGAACGCCCACAACGGCTCAACGTGGTGAGCGTCGCCGCCGGCGCGGCGCTGCAGCCCTTCGACGCCGACGGGGGCGCACGCAGCATTCCGGTGCTGGTGTCGCGCGGCTTTGCGCAGGCGCGCGGGCTGAAACCCGGCGCCACGCTGCAGGCGCAGATCAACGGCCGCTTGCGCACCCTGCGCGTGAGCGGGCTGGCGCTGTCGCCGGAGTTCGTGTTTGCCGGCCTCTGGGGCATGCCGGACCAGCGCGGATACGGCATCTTCTGGGTCGACCGCCGCGTCCTCGCCGCCGCCATCGACATGGACGGCGCGTTCAACCGCCTCGCGGTGCGGCTGGCGCCGGGCGCCGACACCACCGCGACGATGGCTGCGCTGGCGCGCCGCCTGGCGCCCTACGGCGGCCGCGATGTGCACGGCCGCGCCGACCAGGCTTCGCACCAGATGCTGGACAACGAGATCAAGGCGCAGCACGTCATCGGCACCGTGGTGCCGGCGATCTTCCTCGGCGTCGCGGCCTTCCTGCTGCACGTGGTGATCTCGCGCCTGGTCGGCACACAGCGCGAACAGATCGCGGCGTTGAAAGCGCTGGGCTATACCGACCGCGCGATCGGCATGCACTACCTGAAGCTGGTTCTGGCGATCGTGATCATCGGTCTGGGCCTGGGTCTGCTGCTGGGCCGCTGGATGGGAACGATGCTCACGGGACTCTACGCCGAGCTGTTCCAGTTCCCGCGCTTCGAACACCGCCTCGCGCCCTGGCTGGCGGCGACCAGCGCGGCGGTGGCGCTGCTCACCGCGGTGCTGGGCACGCTGAGCGCGGTGCTGGCCACGGTGCGCTTGCCGCCGGCCGAGGCGATGCGCCCGCCGGCGCCCGACCGCTACCGCCGCACCTTGCTGGAGCGGCTGGGCGTGCAGCACATGGCGCCGGCGCTGCGCATGGTCATCCGCAACATGGAGCGGCGGCCCCTGCGCACCGCCTCCAGCATCACCGGCATCGCCGCCGCGGTGGCCATCACGATCATGGGCAACTTCTTCCGCGACGCGATCGACGTCATCGTGCACACACAGTTCGAGCTCGGCCTGCGCGGCGACGTCACGGTCTGGGCTGTCGAGCCGGTCGATGACGCGGCTCGCCTCGAGCTGATGCGGCTGCCTGGCGTGCGCCAGGTCGAATCGACGCGCTTCGTGCCAGTGACGCTGGTGCACGGCCACCGCCACGAACGCGGCCTGATCCGCGGGTATGCCGCCCGGCCCGCGCTGTACCGCGTGGTCGATCTCGACGGGGCGGTCATACCGCTCGCCGGCGATGGCGTCGTGCTCTCCGACCGGCTGGCCGACAAGCTCGGGCTGCGGGTCGGCGACACCGTGCAGGCCGAACTGCTGACCGGCGAGCCGCGCACGCTGGCGCTGCGCGTCGATGCCACGGTGCGCGAGATGATGGGCCTCAACGCTACATGGAGCGCGGTGCTCTCAACCGCGCGCTCGGCGACAGCGACGTCTCCACCGGCTGGGTGCTAGGCGTCGAGCCGGGCCGCGAGGCCGCGCTGCTGGAGGCCAGCAAAGCGCTGCCCCGCGCAGCCGGTGCCTTCAGCAAGGCGACGATGCTGCGCAACATGCAGGAGATCAGCGCGCGCAACGTGCGCATCACGAGCACGATACTGACACTGTTCGCCGCGATGATCTCGATCGGCGTGGTCTACAACAACGCGCGCATCGCGCTCGCCGAGCGCGGCTGGGAGCTGGCCTCGCTGCGCGTGCTCGGCTTCACGCGCGCCGAGGTCTCGGCGCTGCTGCTGGGCGAGCTGGCGCTGGCGATTGCGCTTGCGCTGCCGCTCGGCATGGCACTCGGCTGGGCACTGGTGCACGGCGTCGACGACCTGCTTCGCTCGGACCAGTTCCTGTTCCCCGCCACGATCCGCCCGCGCACGTACGCCTGGGCCGCGTTGTGTGTCGTGGTTGCCGGAGTGGCCAGCGCGCTCGTGGTGCGCCGGCGCATCGACCGGCTCGACCTGGTGGCGGTGCTGAAGACGAGGGAGTGATGATTAAGAAGACCACCATGGCCTACACCGCCGGTGCGCTGCTGGCAGCGGCTTTGCTGCTGACCTGGGCCTTCGCGCCGCGGCCGATGGACGTGCAGACGGCCCAGGCCAGGCTCGGCCGCTTCGAGGCCGCGATCGAGGAGGACGGGCGCACGCGGCTGCGCGAGCGCTACCTCGTCTCGGCGCCGCTGGCGGGCCGACTGCGGCGCATCGAGCTCCACGAGGGCGACCGTGTGCAAGCCGGCGCGGTTCTCGCCATGCTCGACCCGGTGCTGCCGCCCATGCTGGACGAACGCACGCTGCGCGAACAGCAGTCGCAGCTCGAGATCGCGCGAGCCAACGTGCAGCGCGCCGGCGCCCGCGCTGCGCGCGCCGCGGTCGCGCG
>NZ_AZSN01000193.1:0-5623 GCF_000576225.1 Methylibium sp. T29-B
AGAGGACCGTTGAAGGCCTGTCGAAAAACAAATGTTTTCCGACAGGCCTTGGCCTAGCGCACGCCCGCCTTGCAGCGTTCTGTGAATAGCGCTTAGTAATGACGGCGTATATACTTTGTTAGTATCAAGTGGCAGGAGGCCCCGATCATGTCAAAACAAGCCGTTTTCACGATGAAGCTGGAGCCTGAGTTGCGCGCCGAGTTTATGGCCGAAGCCGAGGCGGCCCATCGCCCGGCGTCGCAAGTGCTGCGCGAGCTGATGCGCGAGTTCGTTCAGCGCCAGCGCGAGTCGCGCGAGTACGACGAGTTCCTGCGCCGCAAGGTCGAAGCCGGCCGGGCTTCGATGCGCGCTGGATTGGGGCGGTCGAACGATGAAGTTGAGGCCGAATTCGCCGCACGGCGTGCCAGTGTGGCGAGCCAGGCGTGAGGGTTGTTTGGACGCCCGAAGCGCAGCAAGACCGTGCCGATGTGTGGGACTACATCGCAGCCGACAATCCGCGCGCGGCGGCCCGGATGGATGAGATTTTCAGCGACGCGGCCGCCCGCTTGATCCAGCACCCCATGCTGGGCAAGCCGGGAAAGATTCCCGGGACCCGCGAGTTGATCCCGCACGAAAGCTATCGCCTGGTGTATCAGATCGACGGCGAAACGGTGTGGATACTGACGCTGGTTCATACTGCCCGCCTGTGGCCGCCTGTGCGCGATTAAGATATGATCATGGCAACAATGAAACGGCGCGTTGACAGACTGCTTTCGAGCCAGACCGCGGTCGGCGGCAGGCGGCCAGGAGCGGTTGCTGGAACGAGTCCTTATCCCCGCTCCGACTTCATCGTATGCCTATAGAGGTGAGCCTACCTACCTCTGCAAGCGTTGCATCTTTTATTTGGCTGCTTGCCGTGCTGTCAGCGAGGTAAGCAGTCACAAGGACCGGTGCGCCTTGCGGTGGTAGCAATATTCCTATGTCGTTCGCATCTGTCTTGTTGGTCCCGGTCTTGTCGCCAACGGTCCAATCAGCAGGGGTTCCGGCCTTGAGGCGCTTTCCCCCGGTCGTGTTTTCGAGCAGCCACTGGCGGAGCAAATTCCGCGATAAGGGTGAGAGTGCATCGCCCAAGAGGAGCTTGTTCATGGTCATGGCCATGGCTCGCGGTGAGGTCGTATCCAAGCTTCCTCCTTCGACTCGGGTGTTGAGGTCGGGTTCGTTCCGATCGAGCCTCGTGATCTTGTCACCGAGTTGGCGGGCATACTGGGTGAGAGCTTGAGGGCCACCGTAGCTGGCTAGTATGAGATTGCCCGCTGTGTTGTCGCTGGTGGTTATCGTCGCGTGACAGAGTTGGGCCAAAGTCAACCCCTCGCCATCCGCATATGCCTCTGTCACTGGCGACCAAGGCACCAAGTCCTGCTTGCGGTAACGAATACGCCGAGTGAGCGACTCTTCACCACGATCCGCGCGCGCCAGCACCAAGCACTCGCCAGCAGCTTGAACGAACTGAGCATCATGAAAAGTTCGTCAGAGCGGTAGCCAAATTCGTGACCAGTCGCTGTGTCTATGACATGTACGCCCAACCGGCCTTGGGCTTTAGCCTCGAGTTGCTGAAACACAGCAGTCATCTGTCCTTGCTCGCCCAAGGCAAAGCTTTTCTTGGGGAAAATCGCACTGAAGCCAAAGGCAGAAAATGCCATCCCGACGGAGAAGTTGCGTCTTTTCATGGTTCCTACTGTTTGAAAATGAGTGATCATATGGATCGTCGGTGGTCTCTTCAAACGTAAAATCTGCAGCCCAGGCCCAAGAAAAACTTAGATCATCATGGACCTTCCGCTTAACGCGCTGCGCGCATTTGAGGTGTCTGCACGCCATCTGAGCTTCACCCGGGCGGGCCTTGAACTGCACCTGACGCAGACCGCCGTCAGTCAGCACGTCAAGAACTTAGAAGACCGCCTGGGCAAGAAACTCTTTCGGCGTATCCCGCGAGGGCTTGCTTTGACTGATGAAGGTGCTGCCCTGCTACCAGTGTTGACCGATGCTTTTGAACGGATCGGTTTAACGCTTGAGAAGGTCAAGACGCCTCATAAGAAAGAAGTTTTGTCTGTGGGCGTCGTCGGCACGTTTGCAGTGGGCTGGTTGCTGCCACGCCTCCGCGACTTTCAAGTCAAGCACCCCTTCATAGATCTTCGACTGTTTTCCAACAACAACCGAGTCGACTTGGCAGGCGATGGCCTGGACTTCGCAATCCGCTTTGGGGACGGCCACTGGCACGGCACAGAAGCGTCGAAGCTTTTTCTGCGCCACTCGCACCTGTTTGCGCCCCTTTCATGGCAAGTCGAATCCACACCCCCAGTGATTTGGCACGGGTCACGCTATTGCGGTCTTATCGAGCAGACGAGTGGACTGCATGGTTTCAGGCGGTTGGGTTAAACCCCCCACATTTGACGGGTCCGGTGTTTGACTCATCCCTTGTACTTGCTGATGCAGCCGCACAAGGAACAGGTGTGGCTTTGTTGCCGATTCGTCTCTTTGGTCGCGACCTACTCGGCGGTCGGCTGGTGACCTTATTTGACACTCGGATTGAGACGGGCAGCTATTGGTTGACCAAGCTCAAGCCACGCAAAGAGACCGACGGGATGAAAGCTTTCCGTGGCTGGCTGGAGCAAGAGTGCCGAGACAATTAGCTCTCGGCATGTGGAGGCATCGAAGGATGCGGCTGCTCTTACCGTTGAGCAGTGGAATGACCACTATGGGTCGGGTGCCGTCGCGTGCGCAGTGTAAGCGTCCGGTGAACACCACCTGATCAGTGGGCCACCGATTTGGAGAACAGATTGATCGTCAGCACCCCGGCCATGATCATGCCGATTCCGGCGAGCGCGGGGGCGTCCAGTGTCTGCTTGAACCACAGCCAGCCGACCGCCGACACCAGCACAATGCCGACGCCCGACCAGATGCCATAGGCTATACCCGTTGGTATCACTTTGAGGGTGATGGAGAGGAAGTAGAACGAGACCGCATAGCCTGTCACGCTGGCAAGCGTAGGCCATAGTTTTGTCATGCCTTCCGATGACTTGAGGAAGCTGGTGGCAGTGACTTCCGCAATGATCGCAACGCCGAGATAAACGTAATTCATGTTCATTCAGCGACTGTATTGGGTCTGGCCGTATGAAGCCATTAATGCCCCGCCTCGAGCCGAAGGGTATCGCCCGCCCCTTTTGACGGTTTAGTGGAACTCTGAGCACACGAATGGTGGATGCCGACAGCAGCTTGGCCACCGGGATGGCCGCATTTAGGTGGCGGCAGGATTCCAGTGGTGCGGCAGAAGTTCCACGATCCGATTTGCTGGCTGGGTCGGCAGGCGCTCGAGGATATCGCGCAGGTACACGTAGGGATCGTGGCCATTGAGCCGAGCCGAGTGCACGAGGCTCATGATTGCTGCGGCTCGCTTGCCCGCGCGCAAGCTCCCAGCGAACAGCCAGTTCTGCCGACCCAGCGCTATAGGCCGGATGCGGTTCTCCACCCAGTTGTTGTCGATGGGCAGGTCGCCATCGTCGAGGTAGCGCGTCAGCGCCACCCAGCGCTTGAGGCTGTAGTCGATAGCCCGCGCGGTGGCTGATCCATCGGGAACACGCTGGCGTTGCTGTCGCAGCCACTGGCGCAGCGCGTCCGCCAACGGCCGGGCAGCCTGTCTGGCATCGAGCCTGGTTTGTGTGTCGGCATTGGCGCCACCGCGCTCCAAGTCATAAAGCTGCGCGAAGAACTTCAGCGCCTGCTCGCCGACCTGGCTGCCGTGATTGGCCCAGAGTTCGTGGAACTTGCGCCGTGCGTGCGCCATGCAGCCCGCCTCGGTCACGCCCAGCTCGAAGCAGGCCTTATAGCCGGCGAAGTCGTCGCAGACGAGCTTGCCTTGCCAGCCGGGCTGGCAAGGCGTGCCCGGCAGTCCCAGGAACTCGCGGGCATGCTGGCCACCGCGGCTGTCGGCGAAGTCGAAGACGACGGCCTGCAGCGGGTTGAACTGTGTCGTGCAGTAGCTCCACAGGTAGGCGCGGTGCGTCTTGCCGTGGCCTGGCTTGAGCATCGCCACCGGCGTCTCGTCCGCGTGCAGCACACCCTGGCCGAGAAGTTCCCGGGTCAGTGCATCCACCAGCGGCCGCAGCTGCACACCGCATTCGCCCACCCACTGGGCAAGCGTCGAGCGTGCGATGGCGTGCCCGGCGCGCTCGAAGATGGCCTCCTGCCGGTACAGCGGCAGGTGATCGAGATACTTGGCGACGAGCACCTGGGCCAGCAGGGCGCTCGTCGGCAGGCCCTTGTCGATGACGTGCGGCGCGACCGGCGCCTGCACGATGCGCTCGCAGCACTTGCACACCCACTTGCCGCGGATGTGTCGCTCCACCGTGAAGACGCCGGGCTGGTAGTCCAGCTTCTCGGCCACGTCCTCGCCGATGCGCTGCAGGGCCTGGCCACAGCCGCAGGTGGTGCTCTCGGGTTCATGGCGAACGTCGCGGCGCGGCAGGTGCGCTGGCAGCTTCTCGCGCCGGGGCCGCTGGCGCTCGCCAGTGGCCCGAGCGGGCTGCAATGCTTCAATCTCGGCGGCCACGGCCGCCAGGTCAGCGTCCAGCGTCTCGTCCAGCAGGCTCTTCTGCTCGGCGCTGTACCGCTCGCTCTGCGCAGCGAACTTCAAGCGCTTGAGGATCGCGTTCTCGTGCGTGAGCTTGTCGATGACAGCCTGCTTGAATGCCACCTCGGAGCGCGCCGCTCGCAAGGCGTCGCGCAGTTGCTGGGCATCGAGGGTGTCGAGGTCGTCGGCGATCACGAGAAGGCATCGTGCCGAACCGACGCCAAGTGCGCCATCGGCACATGCCGCAATTGCACGCGGGCCTACGGCACGCGCGGCTACAGCAGCGTGATGACTCCTGCCTCGCCGACGCGCTGCCAGGGCAGCCCCAGAACCAGGGCATCGAACTGGGCGCGGCTCAGGCTCAAGGTGCCGCTCACATCGCGAGGCCAGACGAAGCGGCCGACATTCAAGCGCCGTGCGGCCAGCCACACACCAATCCCGTCATGGACCAGCACCTTCATCCGGTTGGCCCGGCGGTTGGCAAACAAGTAGGCGTGGTGTGGCCGTGCCGCGCCGAAGACCGACACCACGCGAGCCAGGGCAGCCTCAGTGCCGGCGCGCATGTCCAGCGGCTCGACAGCGAGCCACAGCGCATCCACCCGGATCAACGCAGCATCTCACGAAGCCAAGCGCCGCAAGAAGCCGCGCTCGCCATTGGCCAGCGCACCCGCACGGTGACCGAACCCCGTTGCAGGTCCACCTCGACGAACTGCGGTGCCTCGACCGTCGGTGGCGCCGCCGGTACAACGCTCACTGGCACGAACGGGTCGGCGATAGCGGCGCCTCGATCATGGGCCACCGTGCGCCGCCACTTGTGGACGAGGTTGGCATTCAAACCATGGCTCATCGCCACCTTGGCCACGGACGCACCAGGTGCCGCGCATTCAGCAAGGACTTGCCGCTTCAGTTCCGGGTCGTGGCGCCGGCGCGTGTCCGGCTTGGCGTCTGGCATGGTGTCCACCTATCTCGTTTGGTGGACACCATCCTGGCTGGCGCGGCCGCAGCGTTCAAGATGGGTTC
>NZ_AZSN01000194.1:0-5600 GCF_000576225.1 Methylibium sp. T29-B
CCGACGGCACCCCCGCCATGCCGGCGACCGAGGAAATCGGCCCCACGTCGCCTGCCGCGACCGCGCGCGACGCCGCAACCCGCAACCCCCGGTCGGCCCCGGCAGCCGACGGCGGTGCGCCGGCCGAAACGACCCCGGAACCCGAAGTCACCTTCGCGCGCCTGCAGACCGGCGACCTGCAGATCGAGGCACTGATCTCCAAGCTTCGCCGGGTACTCGACCGCGACATCCCGGTGCTGATCCTCGGCGAAGCCGGCAGCGGCAAGGAGATGCTGGCGCGCGCCATCCACCGCGAATCGCGGCGGGCGCACCGGCCCTTCATCTCGGTCCAGTGCGCCTCCACGCCCGAGGCGCAGCTCGAGGCCGAGCTGCTGGGCTACGCCGAGGGCGTGTTCCCGGGCGCACGGCGCAAGGGTGCGGTCGGCAAGCTGGTGCAGGCCTCCGGCGGCACGCTCTTCCTCGACGAGATCGGCGGCCTGCCGCTCGGACTGCAGGCACGCCTGCTGCGCGTGCTGCAGGAGCGCCAGGTCACGCCGCTGGGCGCGGTGCAGCCGCAGGAGGTCGACCTGGCCCTCATCGGCGCCACCGACCGCAACCCGCGCGAGCTGATCGACACCCACCGCATCCGCGAAGACCTCTACTACCGGCTCAATGGGCTGGCGGTGAAGCTGCCGCCGCTGCGCGAGCGCTCCGACCTGATGGCCCTGGTGCGCCGGCTGCTCGCCGACGAGGCGCCCGGCGCGCCGCTCATGCTGGCGCCGGACGTCGAGGCCCTGCTGCAGCGCTACGACTGGCCCGGCAACCTGCGGCAGCTGGCCAACGTGCTGCACACCGCTGCGGTGATGGCGGCCGGCGAGCCGGTGATCACCCGCGAGCACCTGTCGGACGACTTCCTCGAGGAAGCCAGCTGCGGGCCGCCCCCGGCGCCGCGGCACCCGGCGGGCCCGCGCCGGCGTGGTGCGCGCGATGGCGAGCGGCATCGACAGCGGCGGCAAGACCCTCGAGGAACTGGAGCGCGAGATGATCCGCCACGCGGTGGACGCCGCCGACGGCAACATCTCGGTCGCCTCCAAGCGCCTGGGCATCAGCCGCAACACCATCTACCGCAAGCTGCGCTGGCGCGAGCCGGAATGACCGGCGGGCCGAGCGGCTGACGACCGGCCCGCCACCCGGCCGCCCCTCACCCCGGCCCTCTCCCGCAAGCGGGAGAGGGAGAGGGAGAAGAAGACCCCCTCTCCCCGTCTGCGGGGAGAGGGAAAGGGAGTTGGTTCAGCCGATGCCCCGACACCGCAGCGCCCAGTCGCGCGCGGCAGCACGCAAGGCCGGCGCCAAGCGGGGATCGCTCATGCGGTGACCGGCCTCCGGCACCTCGTTCGACAAGGCGCCTGGCAGCGCCGCCGCGAGCGCCTGGGCCACGGCCGGGTCGCAGGTGGCATCGGCCGCCCCCCAGACCACGCTGACCGGCACACCGCTGTTCAGCGCCGGCACACCGGCCGCACCGGCGGCCGCCGCCCCCCAGGACGCGGCGGCGTAGTGGGCGTGGACGCGCCACGAAGCCATCAGCTGCGGCGTCGCGGCCGGCAAGGCGGCGGGATCGCAGCGAGCGCCGCTGGCCGCGACCCCACCCGGCGCCGATTGCGCATCGTCGAACGCCGACCAGGCGCGGGCGATCCGCTCGTCGGCCTGCATTGCGCCAATGTGGAGCAACCCCGGCTCCGCCTGATACAGCGCGGCCACCGCCGTCGCGGCCGGTTCGCCCAGCCAGGCCTGGCCCTCGGCGCCCAGCCAGGGCCGCCACGGCGCGATGTAGCGCCGCGTCTCGGCGGCCGTGCCGAGGAAGGGGCTGCGCAGCAGCAGCCCGTGCAGCACCTCCGGCCAGCGCGCGGCATAGGCCAGCGCCACGCGCGCACCCCACGAGCCGCCGGCCACGGCCCAGCGCCGCAGGCCCAGGTGGCGGCGCAGGCGCTCCATGTCGTCGAGCAGCGCTCCCAGGTCGTTGCCGTCCGTCCGACCGGGCGGCTCGCTGCGCCCGCAACCGCGCTGGTCGATCGCGATCCAGCGCAGCGGCAGGCCGTCGAACCAGCGCGTCGGCTCCAGGCGGCTGGCGCCGCCCGGGCCGCCGTGCACGATCAGCACCGGCAGCCCGGCTGGGTCGCCCCCCTCGCACCACCAGACGCGGTGCCCGTCCACGGGCGCCAGCCAGTCCCCGGCCGGCAGCGCCGCGGGGGCGAGGGTTTGCCCCGGATCGCCGTTGCTGCTCACAGGGTCAATGCGGGGTTGCGGCCCCCGTCGGGCCTGCGCGAACCTCCGACCGTCGATGGCGGCAACCATCGACCGCGTCGCCGTAACACGGACGCCCTGCGCGGCACACGCAAGGCCCCATCCGTCGCTCGGAAGAAAATCATGATCGACTGGCGTTGCCTTCGGGGCACGAGTAGCGTTCAGGGATGGGTTCGCAGTGTGCGCGATCCCGCGCTGGACAGAACAAGACGAGGGGACCGATGTTGTTGTTGAGCGAGCGGCGCGTCAGACGCCGGAGTGCGCCATGAAGGTGCTGGTACTGGGCTCCGGCGCAGGCGGCGGCTGCCCGCAGTGGAACTGCAACTGCGCGATGTGTGCCGCCGCGCGCAACGGCTCGCGGCTGATCCGGCCGCGCACGCAGAGCTCCATCGCCATCTCCCCCGACGGCCAGCGCTGGGTGCTGCTGAACGCCTCGCCCGACATCGGCCAGCAGCTGCGCGTGCAGCCCGCGCTGCACCCGAAGCACGGCCTGCGTGATTCACCGATCAAGGCCGTGGTGCTGATGGATGCCCAGATCGACCACGCGACCGGCCTGCTCAGCCTGCGCGAGGGCCCGCCCATCGAGCTGTACGTGACGCCCTGCGTGTTCGAAGACCTCACCACCGGCCTGCCCATCCTCACCGTGCTGGACCACTACTGTGGCGTGCACTGGCACATGCTGCCGGTGGCCGGCGAGCAGCGCGTGGCCGAGTTCAGCGTCGACGGCTTCGAGACGCTGCGCTTCCGCGCCGTCGCCATCCCGGGCAAGGCACCGCCGTATTCGCCACACCGCCACGATCCCAAGGTGGGCGACAACATCGCGCTCGAGGTCACCGACCGCATGACTGGCAAGCGGCTGTTCTACGCACCGGGCCTGGCCGACGTGGGCGACGTGGAGCTGCAATGGATGCGTGACGCCGACTGCCTGCTGGTCGACGGCACCTTCTGGACCGAGGACGAGATGGTGCAGGCCGGCCTGGGCAGCAAGTTCGCCGCCGACATGGGCCACCTCCCGCAGAGCGGCTCGCCGCAACGCGGCGGCATGATGGACGCGCTCGACCGCACCGGCGCCCACCGCAAGCTGCTGATCCACATCAACAACAGCAACCCCATCCTCGACGACTACGGCGCCGAGCGCGCCGAACTGGCGCGCCGCGGGATCGAGGTGGCGCACGATGGCATGGAGATCGTTCTTTGAGCGCCGACCTGCCCTGGTCCCCCGCGGAATTCGAGGCACGCCTGCGCGCCAAGGAGTCCGGGTACCACATCCACCATCCCTTCAACAAGCGGCTCAACAGCGGCGCGCTGCAGCCCTTCCAGGTGCGCGGCTGGGTGGCCAACCGCTTCTACTACCAGCAGGCGATCCCGATGAAGGACGCCGCGGTCATGGCCAACTGCGAGGACCGCGCGACGCGGCGCCGCTGGATCGAGCGCATGCTCGACCACGACGGCCATCTGGATCACGAGGGCCAATACTCCGAAAAAACGGCTGGCGGCATCGAGACCTGGACGCGCCTGGGCATGGCCGTGGGCCTGAGCCGCGAGGACCTCTGGTCGCACCGCCACGTTCAGCCGGGCGTGCGCTTCGCGGTCGATGCCTACGTGAACTTCGCGCGCCGCGCGCCCTGGCGCGAGGGCGTGATCTCCTCGCTGACCGAGATGTTCGCGCCCAAGATCCACGCCGACCGGCTGGCCGGCTGGCCCAGCATGTACCCGTGGATCGCCGCCGAGGGCCTGGCCTATTTCCGCAGCCGCATCCCGCTGGCGCAGCGCGACGTGGAGCACGGCCTGGAGGTCGCCATCGCGTTCGGCGACACCCGCGCGAAGCAGGAGCGCGCGATCGAGATCCTGCAGTTCAAGCTCGACGTGCTGTGGTCGCTGCTCGACGCCGTGGAGCGCGCCTACCCCGACGACCTGCCCGAGGAGCGCCGACCGTGAGTGCTGTGGCCGACACCGCCCGCCCGCGCCTCGCGCCGATGTTCCGCCTGCAGTTCGAGCCGGCGCAGGACTGCTGGGTGCTGCTCTACCCCGAAGGCCTGGTCAAGCTCAACGGCCCGGCCAGCGAGATCCTCAAGCGCTGCGACGGCCAGGCGAGCGTGCTCGACATCACCGCCGATCTGGAGCGCAGCTTCAGCACCGAGGGGCTGCGCGGTGACGTCGAGGACTTCCTGCGCCACGCCTACGAACAACACTGGATCGTCTAGGCCCGCATGAGCCACGCCGCCGTCCCCGCCGCTTCGCCCGCCACCCCGCAGCCGCCCGGCGCGCCGATGTGGCTGCTCGCGGAGCTGACCTACAAGTGCCCGCTGCACTGCGTGTTCTGCTCCAACCCCACGAACTACGCCGACCACCTGGGCGAGATCGGCACCGAGGACTGGAAGCGCGTGTTCCGCGAGGCGCGGCAGATGGGCGCGGTGCAGCTCGGCTTCTCGGGCGGCGAGCCGCTGCTGCGCGACGACCTGGAAGAGCTGGTGGCCGAGGCGCGCCAGCTCGGCTACTACACCAACCTCATCACCTCCGGCATCGGCCTCACCGAGAAGCGCGCCCGCGCGCTCAAGGACGCCGGGCTCGACCACATCCAGCTCAGCTTCCAGGACTCCACCAAGGAGCTGAACGACTTCCTGTCGTCCACCCGCACCTTCGACCACAAGAACAAGGTGGCCGCGATCATCAAGTCGCTCGGCTACCCGATGGTGCTGAACTGCGTGATGCACCGCTACAACCTGCCGCACGTGGGCCGCATCATCGAGATGGCCGAGGCCATGGGCGCCGACTACCTGGAGCTGGCCAACACCCAGTACTACGGCTGGGCCTGGCTCAACCGCGCGGCGCTGATGCCCACGCCCGACGAACTGCGCGCGGCCGAGGCCATCGTCGACAGCCACCGCGAGCGGCTGGCCGGCCGCACCAAGATCCTGTGGGTCTCGCCCGACTACGTGGACGCCAAGCCCAAGCCCTGCATGGCCGGCTGGGGCGCGGTGTTCATGGTCATCGCGCCCGACGGCACCGCCCTGCCCTGCCACAGCGCGCGCATGCTGCCGGGCTTCGAATTTCCCAAGGTCACCGAGCACAGCATCGCCGGCATCTGGCGCGACAGCGACGCCTTCAACCGCTACCGCGGCACGGCGTGGATGAGCGACACCTGCCTGAGCTGCGACCAGCACCCGGTCGACCACGGCGGCTGCCGCTGCCAGGCCTTCCTGGTCACCGGCGACGCGGCGGCCACCGACCCGGTCTGCCCCAAGAGCCCCGACCGCCCGCTGATCGACGCCGCGCTGCAGGCCGCCGTCGAGCAGGCCGAGGCCGCTCCCGCGACCCAG
>NZ_AZSN01000195.1:0-5584 GCF_000576225.1 Methylibium sp. T29-B
AAGCTGATCGCCCGCTGCTGGCCGACGACTGAAGCGCGCCGCGCCGGTGCCGCTGGGCGTCGCGCTGCCGCAGGACAAGCGGCTGCGCACGCTGTGCGAGGCGGTGCTCGACGATCCGACGCGCCACGACACGCTGGCCGACTGGTCGCGCGACGTCGGCGCGAGCGAGCGCACGGTCGCCCGGCTGTTCCGCCAGGACCTGGGCACGAGCTTCGTGCAGTGGCGCCAGCAGGTGTTGCTGGCGCGCGCGCTGTCGCTGGCCGCGCGCGGCACGCCGATGGGCCAGATCGCCTCCGAGCTGGGCTACGCCAGCCCCAGCGCCTTCAGCGCGATGGTGCGGCGCTCGGTCGGCGCGCCGCCGAGCCGCTTCTTCGCGTCGGCGTGAGCGGGCCGGCTCGGCGAAAATGCGCCCAGGAGCCCTCATGAGCGAACAGATCCTCTACGACTTCACCAAGCAGGACGCCAGCGGCGCCAGCTGCACCTCGCAGGCCTGGGCCAAGGTGCCCGAACCGCTGACGCCGGCGCGCCGCGACGCGCTGAAGGCGCGCGCGAAGCAGCTGCTGGCCGAGCGCAACGCGGTGCTGGTGGCGCACTACTACGTCGACGGCGACCTGCAGGACCTGGCGCTGGAGACCGGCGGCTGCGTGTCCGACTCGCTGGAGATGGCGCGCTTCGGCCGCGACCACGCCGCGCAGACCCTGGTGGTCGCCGGCGTGCGCTTCATGGGCGAGAGCGCCAAGATCCTGTCGCCCGAGAAGACGGTGCTGATGCCCGACCTCGACGCGACCTGTTCGCTCGACCTGGGCTGCCCGCCCGATGACTTCGCCGCCTTCTGCGACGCCCACCCCGACCGCACCGTGGTGGTCTACGCCAACACCAGCGCGGCGGTGAAGGCACGCGCCGACTGGATGGTGACCAGTTCCTGCGCCGTCGCCATCGTCGAGCACCTGCATGCGCAGGGCCAGAAGGTGCTGTGGGCGCCGGACCGGCACCTGGGCCGCTACATCGCCGAGCACACCGGCGCGGACATGCTGATGTGGCAGGGCGAGTGCATCGTGCACGACGAGTTCAAGGGCCTGGAGCTCGAGCTGATGAAGCGCGAGCACCCCGACGCGCTGGTGCTGGTGCACCCCGAGTCGCCGAAGCGCGTGGTCGAGCTGGCCGACGTGGTGGGCTCGACCTCGCAGCTGCTGAACGCCGTGACCGGCAGCGACCGCCAGACCTTCATCGTCGCGACCGACAACGGCATCCTGCACCGCATGCGCCAGCTCGCGCCCGGCAAGACGCTGCTGGAGGCGCCGACCGCCGGCAACAGCGCGACCTGCAAGAGCTGCGCGCACTGCCCGTGGATGGCGATGAACGCGCTGCAGGGCGTGGTCGACTGCCTGGAACACGGCCGCGGCGCGATCACCGTGCCCGAACCGACCCGCACGCAGGCGCTGGGCTGCATCGAGCGCATGCTGGATTTCGTGAAGGCGAATCCCGGCGCGATCAGCCAGCCGGCTCGCGGCTTCGTTCCAACATCGGTGCCGCGTGATGCTCACTTTCGAAACCAACGAGACGCTCGACGAAGCTCGCGCGCGCAACGTGCGCGACGCGCTGTTCGAGGACATCGGCCGCGCCGACTGGACGGGCCGGTTGGTCCCCGAGGGGCGCCGTGTGCGCGCGCGCGTGCTGGTGCGCGAGGCGGCGGTGCTGTGCGGCCGGCACTGGTTCTTCGACTGCATGGTCGCACTCGACCCACAGGCCGACGTGCAGTGGCACTACGCCGAGGGCGCGCGCATGGACGCCGACACGCTGGTCTGCGAGATCGAGGCCGACGCCCGCGCGCTGCTGGCCGCCGAGCGCCCGGCGCTCAATTTCCTGCAGTTGCTGTCCGCCACCGCGACGCTGACGCGCCGTCACGTCGACGCGATCGCCGGCGCCTCGCCCAACCCGCGCGGCTGCGCCATCCTCGACACCCGCAAGACCCTGCCCGGCCTGCGCCAGGCGCAGAAGTACGCGGTGCGCACCGGCGGCGGCCAGAACCAGCGGCTGGCGCTGTGGCACGGCATCCTGATCAAGGAGAACCACATCGCGGCCGCTGGCGGCATTGCGCAGGTGCTGGCGGCGGCGCGCGAGCTGAACGCGGGTGTCGACATCCAGATCGAGGTGGAGACCCTCGCGCAACTGCGCGAGGCGCTGGACCACGGCGCCGTGAGCGTGCTGCTCGACAACTTCGACCTGCCGCAGATGCGCGAGGCGGTGGCAGCGAACGCGGGCCGCGCGCTGCTGGAGGTGTCGGGCGGCGTCGCGCTGGATCAGGTGCGCGACATCGCCGCCACCGGCGTGGACCGCATCTCGATCGGCCGGCTGACCAAGGACGTCACGGCGACCGATTACTCGATGCGTGTGCTCGGCAACGCCTGAGCACCGGCCTCGCCGGGCGAAAAGCGGGCGCTCTGCCGCGCAATTCGGCATTTGCCGGCGCTGCATGCTCGCGACAATCGACCGCATGAGCTCCGAATTCGCGGGCATCCGCAACTATCAGGAACGCGCGGTGTTCGACGCCGTGCGCACGTGGCGCGACCACTACCCGCTGATCAGCGACGACCTGCTGCCCGACGTGGCCTGCGTGGCGCTGAACCGACTGCCCGCGCGCTACATCCGCCACGAGGTGGATCTGGTCTTCTACCAGAGCGAGAAGGAGCGTCTGATGGCCGAGCGCCTGGTGGCCAGCGCGGTCGGCTTCGCGTTCGAATTCGTCCAGGCGCGCACCGCGATGCGGGCGCGCGCCTGAAGCACGGGCCGAACGCGGCTCAGGCCGCCCAGGGCGCGGCCTTGCGCTTGGGCTTGCGCGTCAGGATGGTCGGGAAGCTGACCGGCAGCGTCTGCGGGAAATCGCGGCTGTAGTGCAGCCCGCGGCTCTCGTGGCGGCTGAGTGCCGACCGCACGATGAGCTCGGCGCAATCGACCAGGTTGCGCAGTTCCAGCAGGTCGCGCGTGACGCGGAAGTTGGCGTAGTAGTCGTCGATCTCGCTGCGCAGCAGCTTGATGCGATGCAGCGCCCGCTCCAGCCGCTTGGTGGTGCGCACGATGCCGACGTAGTTCCACATCAGCAACCGCAGCTCGTCCCAGTTGTGTGAGATGACGACCTGCTCGTCGGCATTCTCGACCTGGCTCTCGTCCCAGGCCGGCAGGAGGGGGAGCCCGCTCTCGTGCTGCGAGAGGATGTGCTCCGCGCAGGTCTTGCCCAGCACCACGCATTCGAGCAGCGAGTTGCTGGCCAGCCGGTTGGCGCCGTGCAGGCCGGTGTAGGTGGTCTCGCCCACCGCATACAGCCCCGGCAGGTCGCTGCGGCCGTCGAGGTCGGTGACCACGCCGCCGCAGGTGTAGTGCGCGGCCGGCACCACCGGGATCGGCTGTCTGGAGATGTCGATGCCGAGCGCAAGGCAGCGCGCGAAGATGGTCGGGAAGTGCGCCTTCAGGAAGGCCTCGCCGAGGTGCGTGGCATCGAGCCACACGTGGTCGAGGCCGTGCTTCTTCATCTCGAAGTCGATCGCGCGGGCGACCACGTCGCGCGGCGCGAGTTCGAGCCGCTCGTCGTGGGCCGCCATGAAGCGTGTGCCGTCCGGCAGCTTGAGCTGCCCGCCCTCGCCGCGCAGCGCCTCGGTGATCAGGAAGCTGCGCTCCTGCGGGTGGTAGAGGCAGGTGGGGTGGAACTGCACGAACTCCATGTTGCCGACGCGGCAGCCTGCCCGGTAGGCCATCGCGATGCCGTCGCCGGTGGAGGTGTCGGGGTTGGTCGTGTAGCGGTAGACCTTGCCGGCGCCGCCGGTCGCCAGCACCACCGCCGCGGCCGGCAGCGTCTCGACGCGCTGGCGGTCGATGTCGAGCGCGTAGACGCCGTAGCAGCGCGGCGAGCCGTCGGTCTTGAGATGCCGCGAGGTGATCAGGTCGACCGCCATCCAGCGCTCGCGCAGCGTGATGTTCGGATGACGCCTCACCTCGTCGAGCAGCACGTCGTGGATGGCCTTGCCGGTGGCGTCGGCGGCGTGCGCGATGCGCCGCACCGCATGCCCGCCCTCGCGGGTGAGGTGCAGGCCGAGCGGGCCTTCGGGATCGGGCGAGAACGGCACGCCGCGCTCGACCAGCCACTCGACCGCCTCGGCGCTGTGCTGGGCGATGAAGCGCGCGGTGTGCTCGTCGACCAGGCCACCTCCCGCCTCCTGCGTGTCGCGCACATGGCTCTCGATGCTGTCGTCGCTGCCGAGCACACCGACGATGCCGCCCTGCGCCCAGGCCGTGGCGCCTTCGTCGAGGTTGCGCTTGGCGAGCACCACGACGGGATGGCGCGGAGCCAGTTGCAGCGCCACCGTCAGGCCGGCCAGACCCGCGCCGATGATCACCACGGGGGACGGGGACGCAGCTTCGTGGCGGGTCGGCATGTCGGCAGTTTCAGGACCGGACGCACCGCAGCGGCGCGACATCTGGCCCGGATTCTATCGACGCCCCCCGTCGCACCGACCCGGCGGAAAGTGCGACCCGATTGACCTCAGGGCGCGCATTACACTTGGTGACATTCGCTCCGGATGGCCGTCCAGCCTGGCGTTGTCCATGAGTTTTTCCTCCGATCCCCACAGCCGATCCAGCCGACCCCCGACGTCGCCGCCGGCCGCGCACGACTGGGAATCGACGCGCGTGCTGACCCAGATCTCGCCGCGCTTCCCCAATGGGCAGGCGGGCGCCGCGGAGCAGGCGGACGACACGCAGGACATCGGTCGCGCGGTCGGGAATGGCGTGCGCGAGTTGTTCGTCGCCTGCGAGCCGGCCGATGCGATGACGCAGCAGTTCGACCACCTTCAACCGGAATTCGTGTCGGTGCACGACCTGGGCACGTCGGCCTCGCGCAAGTTGCTGGGCGGCATCGCAGCGGCCAGCCAGCGTGCCGTGCAGCGGCTGGTGGTGCGGCGCAACGGCGCCGGGACGGTGCTGGCCACCATCGAGTACGTTGACTGCCCCGCCGCCAATGGCCGCAGCGTACGGCTCTACAGCACCGAGGTCGATGCCGACACCCACACCCGCCAGACCCTCGCACGCGTGCTGCTGGGCCGCGCGCGGCTGGGCATCATGATGGTCGGCGACCTGCCGGCCCATGCGCTGACGACGGCGCTGGCACCCTGGCGCGAGGCGGTGCTGCGCGGTGGCTGGATCTGCCGCCGCATGCTCTTCTTGCCGCTGACCGCCGGTGCCGCACTGCCGGCCGAGGTGGCCAAGTTCCGCGCGGCCACCGCGCTGGATGCCACGCCCACGGCCCAGGTAACCCGCCCGGCCGACGTGTGGGGCCAACTCTGCCTGGCGTGGAATGCCTGGCAACGCCAGACCAAGCCCGGTCAGGACGTGGCCACGCTGCCGCTGCTGGGCACCGGCTCCACGGCTGCTGCCGCCGCCACGGCGGCCAATGCCGTGGCCGCCCGGGCTGCATCGGTGCCGACGCCGATGCCGGTGGTCGGCGCGCCTGTGCGCGCCGACCGAACTTTGACCACCCGCGCCGACTGAACATTGACCAGGGGTGGAAGCCCGTCTCGATCGAGGCGAGCTGTGG
>NZ_AZSN01000196.1:0-5574 GCF_000576225.1 Methylibium sp. T29-B
TTGTCTCCAGTGTTCTGTCTGTCTTCTTGTCGGGCACTCAGGCGGCCGGGGTCTTCAGCAGCGCGAGCACGTCCTTGAACCGCGGATGGCGGCACGAATGCAGCCACTCGAATACGACCATCTCGGTGCTGACCACCCCCGCACCCGCCTCGCGCAGCCTCTGCATCGCGAGCGCGTGGTCCGAGACCTTACGCGATCCGCAGGCCGGCGCAACCACCCACACACGATGCCCGGCGCGCAGCAACCCCAACGCCGTCTGCAGCAGGCACACATGCGCCTCGCAGCCGGCCAGCACCACATCGCCCGTCGCGCCACCATCCGTCCGGATCAATTCCGACAGGCCATCGGCGCAGGCGTCGAAGTGCATTTTCGACAGGCTACTTTCGCAGAACTGACGCAGGCTCTCGACACTCGGTCCCAGCCCGGTCGGGTTCTGCTCGGTGCCGAGGGTGCGGATGCCCAGCAGCTGGGCGGCCCGAGCCAGCAGCGTCGCCTGCGCAAGCACCTCGTCGGCGTGGGCGATGGCCGGCATCAGCCGCTGCTGAAAGTCGACCAGCACCAGCGTGCTGCCGGGTGCGGACATCGCATTTGTCATCATCGTGCGGCTCCTTGCGTCCGGCCCAGGGCTCGCTCGACCAGCGCGTCGAGGTAGCGATCGAACAGGCCCTGCGATTCCTGATGGAACATGCGGATGCGGCCGGTGTGGCTCAACAGCAGCAGGCCCACGGTGTGCGCGAACAGCGCGGTGACCTCGGCCAGGGCGTCGCGCTCACCCAGGCCCAGTTGCGCCAGCGCGCGCTGCGCCGGTGCCAGCGCCGCGCGCAGGCGGGCATTGAGCTGCTCGTTGAGCTGCGGCGTCAGGCCGCGCGGTTGCAGGCCCTGGAACAGATAGAAGCCCAGATCCAGGTCGCGCGGGTTCTCGCGGTAGAAGCCGAAGAAGGCATTGGCGGCGCTGCGCAGGGTCGCCGCCTCGGCCGGCTCGCCCCGCCGCGCCGCGCCAGGCCGGGCCGCAGCCACGGCCTGGTTCAGGCGCTCCAGCGATTCGCCGAGCAGCGCGCCGTACATCTCCTCCTTGCTCGCGAAGTAGCTGTAGATCGCGCCCGGCGTGTAGCCGGCGCGGCGGGCGATCTCGCGCACGCTCGCGCGCTCGAGCCCGAGCTCGAAGAAGGCGGCCCGTGCGGCATCGAGCACCAGCGCGCGGCGTGCATCGGCCACGGCGCGCTGGCGCATCCCGCGCTCGGCGCTGGGCAGGGTGGTTGATTTCGGCATCGCTCGAATATACAGTTGATCAATTCTTTGAACACTGTTCAATTTTCCAAACCAACACCGCGAAGACCTGCCGCCATGAACGCTCCGACCTCCATCGCCCCGCCGGCTCGCCCGGCCACCCTGATGTCCGGCGCCGACTACCGCGACTCGCTGCGCCGCTACAAGCCGACGGTCTACGTCGACGGCCAGTTGGTCGACTCGGTGGCCGACGCGCCGTCGCTGCGCCCCGGCGTCAACGCCCTCGCCTACACCTACGACTTCGCCCGCGACCCGGCGATGGCGCCGCTGGCGCTGGCCGTGCAGTCGAGCCGCGGCTTCACCGTGAACCGCATGGCCCACATCAACGAGTCGGCCGGCGACCTGCTCAACAAGCTGGAGGCGGTGCGCCTGCTGTGTCAGGAGACCGGTTGCGCGCAGCGCTACCTGATGCACGACGCGCTGAACGGCATCGCCCAGGTCAGCGCGCGCCTGGACGACGCCAAGGGCAGTACCGAGCACCGCGCCCGCTTCCAGGCTTACCTGGCGCGCGTGCAGGACGAGGACCTGAGCCTCGGCGTCGCGATGACCGACGCCAAGGGCGACCGCAGCAAGCGTCCGCATCAGCAGGCCAACCCCGACACCTATGTGCACGTGGTCGAGCGCAACGGCAAGGGCATCGTGATCTCGGGCACCAAGGCCATCGTGACCGGCGCGCCCTACATGCACGAGCTGCTGGTCATGCCGGGGCGCAACATGGGCGCCGAGGATGCCGACTTCGCCGTCTGCTGCGCGGTGCCGATCGACGCGCCGGGCATGACGCTGGTGTCGCGCCCCGCGGGCCGGCCGGGCGACAAGCTCGAGCACGGCGCGGCGCTGTTCTCGCGCCGCTATGGCCAAGCCACCGCGGTGGTGATCTTCGACCGCGTGTTCGTTCCCTGGGAGCGCGTGTTCTATGCCGGCCAGGACGGCGAGTGGGAGCACAGCGGCGTGCTGACCTACAGCTACGCCACCCACCACCGCCACAGCTGCATCGCCGCGCGCGCCGGCTTCGGCGACCTGCTGATCGGCGCCGGCGCGCTGATGTGCGAGGCCAACGGCTTCGACCCCGGCGAGAAGAGCAACCTGCGCGAGCCGATGGTCGAACTGATCAAGATCACCGAGGGCTTCTTCGCCTGCGGCGTGGCCGCCAGTGTGTACGGCACGGCCGATCCGTACAGCGGCAGCTTCATGCCCGAGCCGGTGTTCAGCAACATCGGCAAGCTGCTGATGTCGACCCAGATCTACGACATGCACCGCCTGGCGCACGAGGTCTCGGGCGGCCTGATCGTCGCGCTGCCCGGCCCCGACGAGGACCACAACCCGGCCACCGCCGCCACGCTGTCCGAGGTGCTGCGCGCCAACCCGACAGTGCCCTACGACAAGCGCATCGAGGTCGCGCGTTTCATCGAGGACCTGACCGCCTCCTACCAGGGCGGCTGGTATTCGGTGATCAGCCTGCACGGCGGCGGCTCGCCGGCCGCGCTGAAGCAGGAGATCTGGCGCAACTACCCGGTGGGCAGCAAGGTGGAGCTGGTCGAGCGGCTGCTCGACCGCGGCGTGCTGCATGACGAGACGCGCGCGATCACGCGGAACCGCCAGCCGGGCCGCTGCTGCGACACCGGCTGCACCGTGCCGGGCCAGCCGGTGATGGTGGCGCTGCCGGAGTCGACGCGAAAGCAGGACTGAGCGTCCGCACTCAGCCCTGCGTGCGCACCACGATGCGGCCACGCACCTCGCCCCGCATCAAGCGGGCGGCGGCGTCGATGGCTTCGTCCAGGCCGATCTCGGTGGTCATCGACTGCAGCAGCGCGGGGTCCAGATCCTTCGCGAGGCGCGCCCAGGCCTGCTGGCGCAACGCCAGCGGCGCCATCACGCTGTCCACGCCGAGCAGCGCCACGCTGCGCAGGATGAAGGGCATCACCGTGCCCGGCAGGTCGGCGCCCTGCGCCAGGCCGCAGGCGGTCACGGCACCGCCGTAGCGCGTCTGGGCGCAGGCGTTGACGAGCGTGTGGCTGCCCACCGCATCGACCACGGCGGCCCAGCGTTCGGTCTGCAGCGGCTTGCCCGGGGCGCTCAGCTCGGCGCGGTCGATCACCGACTCGGCCCCGAGTTGCTTCAGGTAGTCGGCCTCGCTGGCCTTGCCGGTGGCTGCGACGACGCGATGGCCCAGCTTGTGCAGCAACGCCACGGCGACCGAGCCCACGCCGCCGGTCGCGCCGGTCACCAGCACCTCGCCGTCGCCGGCCTGGATGCCATGGCGCTCGAGCGCCAGCACGCTCAGCATCGCGGTGTAGCCGGCCGTGCCGATTGCCATCGCCTGCCGGGGCGTGAAGGCATCGGGCAGGCGCACCAGCCAGTCGCCCTTGAGCCGCGCCTTGCCGGCCAGGCAGCCCTTGTGGACCTCGGCGACGCCGAAGCCGTTGAGCACCACGCGGTCGCCGGCCTTCCAGGCGGGGTGGCGGCTCTCGATCACGGTGCCGGCGCCGTCGATGCCGGCGACCATCGGCCAGCTGCGCACCACCGGCAGGCGGTTGGTGATCGCCAGGCCGTCCTTGTAGTTGAGGGTGGAGTAGTCGATCGCCACCGTGACATCGCCGTCCGGCAGGAAGCTGTCGTCGACCTCGCGCACCTCGGCGCGAAAACCCTCGCTCTTGTCGAGCACCAAAGCCTTGAACATGTTCGCGTCTCCTCGTGAGTGGATGGTCGGGGTCGGTACTTGGCGGCTCAGTCGGGGCGACGAGCCGTCGGAAATCGGCAATGGCGGCCTCCAGCGGCGCGCCGTCACGCGCCAGGCGGGCACGCAGCACGGCCCCTTCCCAGGCCGCCCAGAAGCCGCGCGCGGCCAGCGCGGGGTCGAGCCCGCGGCGCACCTCGCCGCGCGCTTGCGCCGCGGCGAGCGCACGCGCCAGCACCTCGCCCCATTCGTCGAGCGAGGCCAGCAGGCGCTGCCGGAAGCCCTCGTGCAGCCCGCCCAGTTCCTGGCCCAGCGCCCCGACCAGGCAACCGCGCTGCCAGCCGTGCCGCGCCATGCCCTCGAGCGACTCGGCCAGGAAGGCGGCGAACTGCGCGTCGACGTGGTGCGCCGTCGGCGCTTCACCGCCGAAACAGCGCTCGAGCCGCTTCAGGAAGAACGCCTGGTAGCCCTCCAGCACCGCATAGCCGAAGTCGTCCTTGCTGGGGAAGTAGTGATAGAACGAGCCCTTCGGCACCCCGGCCGAACGCAACACTGCGTCCACGCCGCTGGCGGCCCAGCCGCGTTCGAGCACGGCCTCGATGCCGGCACGCACCAACCGGGCCCGCGTGCCGTCACGAGCGTCGCCGCGTTCGGCATGGCTGCGCCGGACGGCGACGGGGCGTGCGCGATCTGGCGCAAGGGAAGAGGCAGGCATGGCGCCCGAAGATTAGACCGATCGTCTACATTTTTCAAGGCCAACCGCCGCAGGCCCCTGCCGGGCACCGTCGATCGACCGAGAAAGTCAGCTAAGTGCTTGTGAAACAAGAAGTTTCCGCCTTGACGTCAGCGCCCGGCCGCCGCTATCTTCGCGGCCATGATCCGACTGCCCCGGAGCCTGCGGCCGCCATTGGCCAGCCTGTGCTTGGCCTTGTGCCTGGCCGGCACGAACGTGCAGGCCGAGCCGGGTGCCACCGACAGCGCGCCGGACAGCGTGGCCCGCTTCCTCGCCGAGCGCGGCCTGATCGAACCGATCCCGGCCGATTCCTCGTTCGCCCAGCAGGTGCGCGAGCGCGCCGCCGACTGGACCTCGGACCTCGTACTGTCGGCCATGAACTTCCTGGGCGTGCGCTACCGCCGCGGCGGCGAGACCGACGAGCAGGGCTTCGACTGCAGCGGTTTCACACGCCACGTGTTCGAGGCCAGCGTCGGCCTGGTGCTGCCGCGCCGCTCGAACGAGCAGGCCAAGGCGCCGGGCCTGCTGAACGTCAACCGCGACGAGCTCAAGCCTGGCGACCTGGTGTTCTTCAACACCCTGCGCACGGCGTTCTCGCATGTCGGCATCTACGTCGCGACGGCAAGTTCATCCACGCCCCCCGCACCGGCGGCAAGGTGCGTGTGGAGGACATGCGTGTCGCCTACTGGAGCAAGCGCTACGACGGTGCACGGCGTGCGCCGCAGCCGGCCGAAACGGCGGCCACGGCGAGCCCGGCATCGACACCCGCAGTCGCCGCGACCGCCCTCGCCTCGCCACTCGCCAGCCCCGGTCATTGAGCGGCGCGCACGGCGCGGCTCGGCGCCCGCGGCACATGCCGCATGGCCGAGCGCAGCATCCC
>NZ_AZSN01000197.1:0-5566 GCF_000576225.1 Methylibium sp. T29-B
GCAGTCCCTGCATCGTGTGGCCGTACAGACGGATGATGTGTGCCAGCACCGGCGTCGTGAACATCGGCATGCCGCCGGTCTCGGCCTCCAGGATGATCTGCAGCAGGATGCTGCGCGTCAGGTCCTCGCCGGTCTTGGCGTCGCGCACGACGAAGCTCTCGTTGTCGAGGACCATCTGCCGCACGTCGGCCAGCGTGATGTAGCCGCTGGTCTGGGTGTCGTACAAGCGGCGGTTCGGGTACTTCTTCAGAACCCGAAGGTTGCCGGCGTCCGGGGCTTCGTCGGCCGGCGCGGTCGTGCTGCGCGGGGACCGGACTTTCGCTTGCGTCATGGGATCCTCTCCTGAGAAGGATTCCCATTCTAGGAGGCGGGCGCCAGCGGCTCCGGAGGGTTTTCCCGCCGCGCCGCAGCAACTGCAGCGCGGTGGGCGGTCCCCCGGCGCGCTACTGGTGGTTCGGCGGCGTGATCTTGAAGCGCTTCATCTGCCGATAGACCGTGGCCCGACAGACCTTCAGATCCTGCGAGGCCAGCGTGATGTTCCACTTGTTGCGCTTGAGCGAGTTGAGCAGTCGCTCCGCGTCGATGTCGTCAACGCCCGCGGCCATCGCGATACCTTCGTCGCCCAGTCTCGCCTGCAACTGCAGCGGCCGGCCATGTCCCAGGCGCTGCATGCCGATCTCCTGCGGCAGGTCGTCGACCGTCACCGGCCCGTCGCCGCTGATCGCCAGCGCGAATCGCAGCACGTTGCGCAATTCGCGGATGTTGCCCGGCCAGCTGTAGGTCAGCAGCAATTCCATCGCCTCGGCGGAAATGCCGGCGTGCTCGGTCAGGCCCTTGGCCTCGTCGTTGAAGACCGACTCGATCAGGTAGCGCTTGTCGGCGCGCTCGCGCAGTGCCGGCAGAGACATCGTCGCGCCGCACAGGCGGTAGTAGAGGTCTTCGCGGAAGGTGCCCGCGGCCACGCGGTCGCGCAGGTCGCGGTGGGTCGCGGCGATGACGGTGAAGTCGACCGGGATCGGCCGCTCCGCACCCAGAGGCAGCACCTCGGATTCCGACAGCACGCGCAGGAAGCGCGTCTGCAGATGCAGCGGCATGTCGCCGATCTCGTCGAGGAACAGCGTGCCGCCGTGGGCCTGCAGGATCAGGCCCTTCATGCCCTTGCTCTTGCCGCCGGTGAAGCTGCCCGGCGTGTAGCCGAACAGCTCGCTCTCGATCAGCGACTCGGGGATCGACGCGCAATTGACCGCGATGAAAGGCATGCGAGCGCGCGAACTCGATTCGTGCAGCGCCTTGGCGAACACTTCCTTGCCGGAGCCGGTTTCGCCATGGATCAGGATGTTGACCTTGCGGTCCACCAGGCGCTTGGCCTGAACCAGCAGGCGGTCCATCGCCGGGTCGCCACCGGCCAGCCGGTCCAGCGCCGGGAAGCTGTCGGCCGAGCGGGCCACGGTCGACACCGTGACCGGCCGGTCCGCCAGCAGCGAGGTCAGCGAGCCCTTCTCGCGCGGCGCGACCACCGTGGCGTAGTAGTGCTCACGCGGCTCCGAGCAGGTGACCGACACGTCCAGGCCCGTGCCGGCCCGCGCGATGCGCCAGATGGCCTCCATCGGCGTGGCGAACACCTCCGACAGCGAGCGACCGACCAGCGCCCCGCCCTGACGGCCGCGCGCCGACGGCCACAGCTTGGCGCGCGCGCCGGTGTTGGCCCCGACGATCAGGCCGTCGTCGTCGAAGGCCAGCATGGTGTCACCGGACACGTCGACCAGGCCGCAGGACTTGCCGAGACGCAGGATCCAGTTCTTGCGGAAGTGGCGCAGGAAGTTCGCGTCCTCGATCATCTGCGCGTACATCGACGTGAGATGGAACACGAGGTGCTGGCTGTCCTTGGCGCGCGGCGAGCGCAGCGCCGACACGTCGAACACGGCCAGCAGCTTGCCGTTCGGGTCGAACAGCGGCGCGGTGGTGCAGGTCAGCCCGATGTGCGTCGCGTCGAAGTGCTCGGCCTGGTGGCAGGTGATCGGGGTCTGCTCGATCAGGCAGGTGCCGACACCACAGGTGCCGGCGTGAGCCTCGTTCCAGTCCGCGCCGAGGTAGAGGCCGGCGGCGCGCAGCTCGCTGTCCCACGCCGGATTGCCGATGTAGTCGACGGTGATGCCGGCGGCGTCGGTCAGCAGCAGCATGTAGCCGAGGTCGGCCACGCGGCGGTACATGTCTTCCATGCCGGAGCGGGCGACGCGCAGGAACTCCTCGATCTGCTGCTGGTGCTCGCGCACCTCCTGCGACGGCAGGATGCGCGCCGGCGTCGGCCGAGAAGGATCGAGCCCGTAGTCGTTGACGCAGCGGGCCCAGGACTTGTAGACGCGGCTCTTCTCGGACGCCTCGTCGATGGGGTTGGTGACAACCGACACCACGTTGTCGATGTGCTGCGTGCGCTCAGAAATCATTCGTCACCTCCGATGGCTTCTGCCGTCTACTCCCGATGGCTGAAGTTCTTCTTGTTGTTCGATGATCGCCCGATCGCCATGGGCTGTGCCACAGCGGAAACCCCCGGGATTCATGGGGCGCGCCACGCGAAAGGCGCGTCCCGGACACACCGGCGGCCACTGCACGCGCTGCAGCGACCGCCCCTGCAATAGCACGCAGCATGCCCACCGGCGCCCTCGGCCGCGTCGCGCTCGTTCTCCTGCGCGGACCTGACGCCAAGCCATCTCCACGCGCTCGAGGCCTGCGACATCTGTCGCACGCAGACCCTCGCCTGCGACAGATGTCGCATCGCGTTCGGGCGCGTGAAAACGATTCGACTGAAATTCATCGCCGCCCTGCATTGACAGTCGTTCCCGCCCCCTTCCACAATGACCACTGCTCCGGGGTGCACGCTGTTCTGCGTGCTGAGACGGTTATCCGAACCCGCGAACTTGAACCGGTTAGTACCGGCGGAAGAAGAGCTCTCACTCCAGCGGCGTCACCCCTTCCCGGGTGGGCGTCTTCATGGGGCGACCTTCGGAGCAATCACTCTCACGAAGGAGCCCACGATGAACGCCCCCGACAAGCTCGCCACCCTGCTCTCGCTGACACGCGAGCCCTTCCCCGCCTCGCGCAAGTCCTATCTGCAAGGCTCGCGCAGCGACCTGCGCGTACCGATGCGCGAAGTGACGCTGACCAACGGCGAGACCGTCTCGCTGTACGACACCTCGGGTCCGTACACCGAGCCCGGCGTCGCGATCGACGTGAAGCGCGGCCTGCCCAGCGTGCGCACGCCCTGGCTCGACGAGCGTGCCGACACCGAGGTCTATGCCGGCCGGCTGCACCAGGCGCTGGACGACGGCGCGAAGCACGAGGACCGCGAGGCCCAGCGCATCGAACAGTTGCGCCTCGACGCCGCAGCGCTGCAGCGGCCTCCGCGCCGTGCCAGGGCCGGCGCCAACGTCACGCAGATGCACTATGCGCGCCGCGGCATCGTCACGCCCGAGATGGAGTACGTGGCGCTGCGCGAGAACGGCAAGCGCGAGTGGATGCGGGAGTACCTCGGCGACGCCCCGCGCGAACAGCGCCTGCGCGGCAACCCGATGGGTGCGCAGATCCCGGCCATCGTGACGCCCGAGTTCGTGCGCGACGAGGTGGCGCGCGGCCGCGCCATCATCCCGGCCAACATCAACCACCCCGAAGTGGAGCCGATGGCGATCGGCCGCAACTTCCTGGTGAAGATCAACGCCAACATCGGCAACTCGGCCGTCACGTCGAGCATCGAGGAAGAGGTGGAGAAGCTGGTGTGGGCGATCCGCTGGGGCGCCGACAACGTGATGGACCTCTCCACCGGGCGCAACATCCACACCACGCGCGACTGGATCCTGCGCAACTCGCCGGTGCCGATCGGCACCGTGCCGATCTACCAAGCGCTCGAGAAGGTGGGCGGCGTGGCCGAGGACCTCACCTGGGCCATCTTCCGCGACACACTGATCGAGCAGGCCGAGCAAGGCGTCGACTACTTCACCATCCACGCCGGCGTGCGCCTGCCCTTCATCCACCTCACCGCGGACCGCCGCACCGGCATCGTCTCGCGTGGCGGCTCGATCATGGCCAAGTGGTGCATCTCGCACCACCGCGAGAGCTTCATCTACGAGCACTTCGAGGACATCTGCGACATCATGAAGGCCTACGACGTGAGCTTCTCGCTCGGCGACGGCCTGCGCCCCGGCTCGGCCGCCGACGCCAACGACGAGGCCCAGTTCGCCGAACTGCGCACGCTGGGCGAGCTGACCCGGGTGGCCTGGAAGCACGACGTCCAGACCATGATCGAAGGCCCGGGCCACGTGCCGATGCACATGATCCAGGCCAACATGGACGAGCAGCTCGAGCACTGCCACGAGGCGCCGTTCTACACGCTGGGGCCGCTGACGATCGACATCGCGCCCGGCTACGACCACATCGCCAGCGCCATCGGCGCGGCCATGATCGGCTGGTTCGGCACCGCGATGCTGTGCTACGTGACGCCCAAGGAACACCTGGGTCTGCCCGACCGCGAGGACGTGAAGCAGGGCATCGTCGCCTACAAGATCGCCGCGCACGCGGCCGACGTCGCCAAGGGTCACCCCGGCGCCCGTGCCCGCGACGACGCGCTGTCCAAGGCGCGCTTCGAGTTCCGCTGGATGGACCAGTTCAACCTTTCGCTGGACCCCGACACCGCACGCGACTTCCACGACGAGACCCTGCCCAAGGACGCCAGCAAGGTGGCGCACTTCTGCTCGATGTGCGGGCCGAAGTTCTGCTCGATGAAGATCACCCAGGAGGTGCGCGACTACGCCGCGCAGCGCGGCGTCAGCGAGGCGCAGGCGCTGGGCGCCGGCATGGCCGAGAAGTCGAGCCAGTTCCGGCAGGCCG
This sequence comes from Methylibium sp. T29-B, assembly GCF_000576225.1. Classification (NCBI taxonomy): domain Bacteria; kingdom Pseudomonadati; phylum Pseudomonadota; class Betaproteobacteria; order Burkholderiales; family Sphaerotilaceae; genus Methylibium; species Methylibium sp. T29-B. The sequence goes on from NZ_AZSN01000197.1 coordinate 4,879, forward strand.
GCGGCGAGATCTACATCCCGCTCGCCGTCGACAAGGCTGAACGCCATGCCCTTGCTCGATCTCGGCATCGCCGGCGCCGGCCTGCTGGGCCGGCTGCTGGCCTGGCGGCTGGCGCGCGCCGGCCACCGCGTCAGCGTGTTCGACCCGGCGCCCGGCCCGCAGCCGCGCTTCGACGGTCAGGGCGCCGCGGCCTTCAGCGCGGCCGGGATGCTCAGCCCGCTGGCGGAACTCGACAACGCCGGCCCGGACATCGCGACGCTCGGCTGGCGTTCCATTTCGCTGTGGCGCGACATCGTCGCCGCACTGCCCGACCCGCCCGCCTTCGGCCAACTCGGCAGCCTGCTGCTCGCGCATCGCAGCGACTTCGCCACCGCGCAGCGCGTGCTGGCACGCCTGGCGGCGGTCCCGGGCGCGACCGCCTCGCCGCTCTCGGCACAGCAACTGGCCGACATGGAGCCCGCGCTGCAGCCGCCCGGCCATGCCTGGCTGCTCCCCGGCGAGGCGCAGATCGAGCCGGTGAAGGCGATGTTCTCGCTCTACCACCATGCCCCGGCGTGCAGTGGCACTGGGGCTGCCGCGTCGGCACGCTGCACGACGGCGCGCTGCAGGTCGACGGCGCCGAGTCCGGCTGGCGGCGCTTCGACACGGTGTTCGACGTGCGCGGCCTCGGCGCGCGGCCGACGCTGCC
>NZ_AZSN01000198.1:0-5550 GCF_000576225.1 Methylibium sp. T29-B
CGCTCGCGCAGCACCGACGGCGGCTCGGCGCTCTGCGCCGCCAGCGCGGTGGCGCCGGAGAAGGTGCCGAGCGCCAGCGCCCGGCCCTGCTCGGGCGTCAGGCCCATGTCGCGCGCGGCGTCCATCAGCGCCTCGATGAACAGGAACACGTAGGCCGGGCCGGAGCCCGACAGCGCGGTCACGGCGTCGAGGTCGGCCTCGCGGTCGACCCACAGCGTGGCGCCGGTGGGCGCCAGCAGAGCCTCGACGCTGCTGCGCTGGCCGGCGTCGACCTCGGGCCGCGCGTACAGCCCGGCGATGCCCTGGCCGATCAGCGCCGGCGTGTTGGGCATCGCCCGCACCACGCAGCGGTTGCCGGTAGCGGCGACGATGGCGTCGGTGCGGATGCCCGCCATGACGCTGAGCTGGGCGGCCTCGCCCACATGCGGCGCGCAGGGCGCGGCCGCCTCCCGGAAGATCTGGGGCTTCACGGCCCACACCACCAGGCCGGCATCGGCCAGCGCCGGGGTCGCCTGCTCGGTGGCGACGATGCCGAAGGCCTGCTTCAGGCGCTCGCGCTGCTCGGCCCAGGGTTCGACGACCAGGACTTCGTGCGCGTGCACACCGCTGCGCAACAGGCCGCCGATCAGCGCGCTGGCCATGTTGCCGCCGCCGATGAAGGCGATGGGAGAGGAAAGGTGGTTCATCGGCAACTCCAGGAGCGGGATTTCGATCGGAGTTCGAGTCTAGCCAGCCGGGCGCGTTCCGCGCCGCGCGGCTCAGTGTGCGCCGGCCAGCAGCGCGGCGTTGCCGCCGGCCGCCGCGGTGTTGACGGTCACCACCTGCTCGGCACAGAAGCGGTACAGGTAGAGCGGCCCGCCGGCCTTCGGCCCGGTGCCGCTGAGGCCTTCGCCGCCGAAGGGCTGCACGCCGACCACCGCGCCGATCATGTTGCGGTTGACATAGACGTTGCCGACGCGCGCCGCGTGCGCGATGCGCTGTGCGCGCGAGTCGATGCGCGTCTGGACACCGAGCGTGAGGCCGTAGCCCAGCGCATTGATCTGCGCCACCAGCGCCTCCACGTCGGCCGCACCGCCGTGTGCGGCGGTGCCCGGGCCCCAGCGCACGACGTGCAGCACCGGGCCGAACACCTCCTGGCGCAGGTCGGCCACGCGCGCCAGTTCGTAGGCGCAGGGGGCGATGTGCTGCGCGCCGGCCGGGCCGTCGGGCAGCGCGCGGCGCGCCAGCAGCGTGGCCTCGCGGTCGAGCCGCTCGAGCTGGCGCGTGATGCCGGCGTGCGCCTCGGCATCGATCACCGGGCCGACGTCGGTGGCGTACTCCGCCGGGTCGCCGACGGCCAGCTCCTGCAGCGCGCCGCCGATCATCGCGATCACGCCGTCGGCCACGCCCTCGTGCACGCACAGCAGGCGCAGCGCCGAGCAGCGCTGGCCGGCCGAGCGGAAGGCGCTCTGCACCACGGCATCGGCCACCTGCTCGGGCAGCGCGCTGCTGTCGACCACCATCGCATTGAGGCCGCCGGTCTCGGCGATCAGCGGGACGATGGCGCCGTCCTTCGCGGCGAGCGCGCGCTGGATGTGCTTGGCCACCGGCGTCGAGCCGGTGAAGCACACGCCCGCGGTCAGCGGGTGCGCCACCAGCGCGGCGCCCACCGTCTCGCCGGGGCCGTGCAGCAGGGTCAGCGCGTCCTGCGGCACGCCGGCTGCATGCAGCAGCCCGACGAAGCGCTGCGCGACCGCCGGTGTCTGCTCGGCCGGCTTGGCGGCCACGCTGTTGCCGGCCACCAGCGCGGCGACCACCTGGCCGGCGAAGATGGCGAGCGGGAAGTTCCACGGCTGATGCAGACGAACACGCCGCGGCCGTGCAGGTGCAGCGTGTTCGATTCACCGGTCGGGCCCGGCAGCTCGCGCGGGCCGAGCGTGTCGCGCGCCTGCAGCGCGTAGTAGCGGCAGAAGTCGACCGCCTCGCGCAGCTCGGCCACGCAGTCGCCCAGCGTCTTGCGCGCTTCCTTCACCAGCAGGCCGCACCAGGCCGGCAGCTCGGCCTCCAACCGGTCGGCGGCGCGCAGCAGCACGGCGGCGCGCTCGGCCAGCGGCCTGTCGTTCCACGCCGCCTGGCCGGCATGCAGGCGGCGCATCATCGCGTCGATCTCCGACACCGGCGTCTCGGCCACCTCGGGCACGCGAGTGGCCGCCACCGCGGCCAGCAGCGGCGCGCGCTCGGCGGCGATGCTCAGGTCGACGCCCAGCGCGTTGCGACGCGCGCTGCCGTAGAGCAGCAGCGGCGACGGCTGGCCCGGCTCGGGCGCGGCCTGCAGCGGCGACGCGAGCAGCGCGTCGACATCGACCTGCGGGTCGGCCAGCTGGTGCACGAACGACGAGTTGGCGCCGTTCTCCAGCAGGCGGCGCACCAGGTAGGCCAGCAGGTCGCGGTGCTCGCCGACCGGCGCGTAGATGCGCACCGGCAAGCCCCCCGCTTGAGCGGGGGGAGCGGGAGGTGTGTACCGCGACACCTCGCGGTACACACCCTCCCCCATGCCGTGCAGCCGTTGCAACTCGAACGGCGTGCCGCGCACCCGCGCCATCTGCACGATGGCCGCGACGGTGCCGGCGTTGTGGGTGGCGAACTGCGGGTAGATGACGTCGGCGTGGTCGAGCAGCGCCTTCGCGCACGCGAGGTAGGAGATGTCGGTGTGGTGCTTGTGCGTGAACACCGGGTAGGCGGCCAAGCCGAGCTCCTGCGCGCGCTTGATCTCGCCGTCCCAGTAGGCGCCCTTGACCAGCCGCACCATGAAGCGCAGGCCGTGGTGGCGGGCGATGCGCGCGACCTCGTGCACGCATTCCTCGGCGCGCGTCTGGTAGGCCTGGATCGCGAGGCCGAAGCCGCGCCAGCGCGGGTGGCGCGCGGCGATGTGCGCGGCAGCAGCGTCGATCAGCTCGAGCGAGAGTTCGAGCCGATCGCTCTCTTCGGCATCCACGGTGAGGTTGACGTCGGCCGCCGCTGCGTCGTCGATCAGACCCAGCACGCGCGGCAGCAGCTCGGCGAAGACGCGCGCCCGCTGCGCATCTTCGTAGCGCGGGAACAGCGCCGACAGCTTGATCGAGATGCCGTCGTTGGCTTCCGGGCCGGCACCGGCCACGGCGGTGGCGGCAATGGCCGCGATGGCGTCGCGGTAGGAGCGCAGGTAGCGCTGCGCATCGTGCGCGGTGCGGGCGCCCTCGCCCAGCATGTCGAAGCTGAAGCGCAGTTGCGGCTGGGCCTGGCGCTGACTGCGGGCCTCGCCCAGCGCCTCGGCGATCGACTGGCCGAGCACGAACTGCCGGCCCAGCAACTGGATGGCGCGCACCGTCGCCGCCACCACGGTCTGCGCGCCCAGGCGCTGCAGCAGGCCGGGCGGGTGCTCGCCGTCGGGCAGGAACTTCTTGGACAGCGCGATCGCGCTGGCCGACAGGCTGGCCAGCCTCTTGTGCGGGCCGTCGCCGCCGGTGGCGGCGGTGTCGAAATCGGCGCGGCCCAGCTGGTCGGCGGTCAGCGCGATCGCGGTGGCGGCATCGGGCACGCGCAGCAGCGCCTCGGCCAGCCGCATCAGCGCCAGGCCTTCGGCGCTGGAGATCGGGTACTCGCGCAGCAGCGACTCCATGGCCCAGAACGGCGCCGGTTCGTCGCGCACCGCCTGCACCCAGCGACGCGCCAGCGCCTGCACGCCGGCCCAGTCGAGCGCTCCGGCCAGCGCCGCCAACCGGGCCTGGAGAACGGACGCCTCGTCGCGCAGCGGCGACGGCAGGCGGGCGGCGGGCGTGGCGGTGGGCAGCGGCATGGTGGCAGACCTCGATCGGCGTGGACCGGCCGCCCCGTTGGCCGCCGTTCCTGTTAGCGTAAGGCCGTCCTTGCCGAATGATTCACCAAGCTCATGCCTTCCAGCCGCACAAAATCCAGCACGAAGCCCAAGGCCGCCCGCGCGGGGGCCGCGGTCGCCGAGCCCCCACCACGGGCCATCGAGGGCCTGGACCGCACCGACCAGCGCATCCTGCGCGTGCTGCAGCGCGATGGCCGCATCACCAACCTCGAACTCGCGCAGCAGGTGCATCTGTCGCCGACGGCCGTGCTGGAGCGGGTGAAGCGGCTCACGCGCGACGGCGTGATCCTCGGCTACGAGGCGCGCCTGAATCCGGCGCGGCTGGGCGCGGCGATGCTGGTGTTCATCGAGGTGATGCTGGACCGCACGGCGCCCGACGTGATGGAGAGCTTTCGGGCCGCGGTGCAGGTGCGGCCCGAGATCCTGGAATGCCACCTGGTGGCCGGCGGCTTCGACTACCTGATCAAGACGCGCGTGGCCGACATGGCGGCCTACCGCGAGATGCTGGCCAGCGTGATCTGGGCGCTGCCCGGCGTGCGCGAGACGCGCACCTACGCGGTGATGGAGGAAGTGAAGAACACCACGGCGCTGCCGCTCTAGCTAGGGCCGCGCATGCGCGTCGCCGCACTCGCCGACCGGCGTGGCGGTGACGCGCTGGAAGAAGGTCATGTTCTTGCCGCCCAGGCGCACGTTCAGCGTGCCGGTCCACCGATCGCGCGCGTCGGACTGCCAGCGCGCATCGCCGGTGGTGCCGTGGCCGCCGTGGCAGGCCAGCCGGTAGGTGGCGTCATCCAACGGCTCGAGGCGGCAGTCCTGCAGCGACACGTCCTGCAGCATCCAGAACACCGTCGCGCGGTCGGCCACGGCGAGACAGCGTTGCTCCCTGCGCACCGCGTAGCGCAGGTTCTCGTCGAGGTGCGGCATGCCGGTCTCGGTGCTCAAGTCGTAGAGCCGGCGCGGCGGGGCCTCTCGCTCGTCGGCGGCGGCCGCACCGACGGCGCAGAGACCGGCGACGAGGGCCCCGCACCAGCGCCTGGTTCGTGTCGTCATGGGAGCCTGTTCTCGCCGCGAGGACGGCGCGCCCCGTGCACGGTCAACCCGCACGCCGGAAGGTGAGGTTGATGCGGCAGTTCCCGGTCGCCGCGTGTTCACCGTCCTTCAGGGCCAGCACGCCGTGGTAGCGCAGCCGCGACGGGCCGCCCCACACCGCCACATCGCCATGCACCAGCGGCACCCGCGTGGTGGGGTCGCTGCGCCGGCCACCGCCGAACAGGAAGACCGCCGGCAGGCCCAGCGACACCGAGACGATGGGCGCGCTGAAGTCGCGCTCGTTGCGGTCCTGGTGCAGGCTCAGTCGAGCGCCCGGCTCGTAGCGGTTGATCAGGCAGGCGTCGGGCGCGAAGCCGGAGTAGCCGGCCTGCGCCGCGGCCCGCGCGGCCAGCTCGCCGAAGCGGCGCGGCATCGTGGGCCAGGGCCGGCCGCTGTCGGGATCGACGGCGTCGTAGCGGTAGCCGCGGGCGTCGCTGACCCAGCCGAGCGCGCCGCAGTTGCTCATCGCGACAGACATGCGAAAGCCCCCGGGCGTGACCGGATGCCGGAACGGTGCCTGCGCCACCAGCGCCTGCACCTCGGCGAGCAGCACGGCGGCCTCGGCGGCCGCGCCGCCGCGCCACACCAGTGCGCCGGGCCGAGCGCTC
>NZ_AZSN01000199.1:0-5536 GCF_000576225.1 Methylibium sp. T29-B
CGCCGCCGGCCCGCGCGCCGGCGCCGGTGCCTGCCGCGCCGCCGGTCATGCTGACCGAGGTCATCCGCGAGGTGCCGGTGGCCGGCCCCGGCACGATGGTCATCGACCGGCCGCTGCGTTCGGGCCAGCAGGTCTACGCCAAGGGTTGCGACCTGGTGGTGCTGGCGGCGGTGAACGTCGGCGCCGAGGTCATCGCCGATGGCCACATCCATGTCTACGGGCCGCTGCGCGGCCGGGCGATCGCCGGCGCCCGCGGCAACGCCGACGCCCGCATCTTCGCCACCTGCATGGAGCCGCAGCTGGTCTCCATCGCGGGCACCTACCGCACCACCGAAACCCCCTTGCCTGCCGAGGTGCTGGGCAAGCCGGCCCAGGTGAGGCTGCAAGGCGACAAGCTCCTGCTCGAGGCCCTGAAGGCCTGACGAGCGTTCCATCTACTGAAAGGATCTGCTACCGATGGCCAGAATCATCGTCGTGACCTCCGGCAAGGGAGGCGTGGGCAAGACGACCACCAGCGCCAGCTTCGCATCCGGCCTGGCGCTGCAGGGCCACAAGACGGCCGTGATCGACTTCGACGTCGGCCTGCGCAACCTCGACCTGATCATGGGCTGCGAGCGCCGCGTGGTGTACGACCTCATCAACGTCATCCACAACGAAGCCAACCTGAACCAGGCGCTGATCAAGGACAAGCAGAGCGACAACCTGTTCGTGCTCGCCGCGTCGCAGACCCGCGACAAGGAAGCGCTGACCAAGGACGGCGTGGAGCGCGTGCTGAAGGACCTGGCGGACATGGGTTTCGAGTACATCGTCTGCGACTCGCCGGCCGGCATCGAGACCGGTGCGCTGATGGCGATGCACTTCGCCGACGAGGCGATCATCGTCACCAACCCCGAGGTCTCGTCGGTGCGCGACTCCGACCGCATCCTCGGCATGCTGTCGTCGAAGACCAAGCGGGCGATCGAGGGCAAGGAGCCGATCAAGGAGCACCTGCTGATCACGCGCTACAACCCCAACCGCGTGGTGGGCGGGCAGATGCTCTCGCTGGAGGACATCCAGGAGATCCTGCGCATCGACCTGATCGGCGTGATCCCCGAGTCCGAGACGGTGCTCGACGCGTCCAACCAGGGCGTGCCCGCGATCTACATGCGCGGCACACCGGTGTCAGAAGCGTACAAGGACGTGGTGCGCCGCTTCCGCGGCGAGAACCCGCCGATGCGCTTCGTCGAGGCCGATCGGCCGGGTTTCTTCAAGCGCGTGTTCGGAGGGAGGTGAACCCATGTCCCTGCTTTCCTTCCTGCTCGGAGAAAAGAAGAAGACCGCCAGCGTCGCCAAGGAGCGGCTGCAGATCATCCTGGCCCACGAACGCAGCGGGCGCGGCGGCAGCCGGCCCGACTACCTCGAGGCCCTGCAGCGCGAACTGGTGGCGGTGATCTCGAAGTACGTGTCGATCAAGCCCGAGGACATCAAGGTCCACCTGCAGAAGCAGGACAACCTTGAGGTCCTCGAAGTCAAGCTCGAGCTGCCCGAAGCCGCACGCGGCTGAACCGGGGGCCGCCGCCGCGGGCGGCGGCTACTTCACGTACATCACGCGCATCCCGAGCAGCTTGCCCTCGGGCCGGTCCAGCACGTGGATCGTGGTCTGGCGCGGCTTGAAGCCCTCGGGCATCGGCACGCTGCCGCGCAGGCTCTCGTGGCTGCCCACCGAGATCGCGACCGGCTTCAGGCTGACCGTGGTCTCGGTGCCGCGCGCGGTCTCGCCGGCGACGATGAACTGCATCACGCCGGCGAGCGGCTTGCCGGCCGTGGCGCGGTCGCGGGTCAGGATCACGTCGTAGGCCAGTGCCGAGCCGTCGACGGTGAATCGCCCGGCACGCACCTCCACCGTGCCGCCGCGCGGGTCGGGCGGCAGCGAGGCCACCACCGCGGCCACGTCCTTGCGCAGGCGCTCGGCGGTGTCGCGGCTGGCACCCAGCTCGTCGGCCAGCCCCTTCTTGTCGGCGAGGGCCGCCTCGAGCTGCTTCGTGGTGTCGGCGAGCGCGCCCTCCAGGCGCAGGCGCTCGGCCTCGGCCTTCTCGTACGAGGCGCGCAGCGCGGTCGACGCGCTGGCCGACAGCCGGGGCGGCAGGTAGCGCTCCTGGATCAGCACGACGCCTCCCGCGCCGATCGCGATGCCGACCAGCAGCAGCACCAGCCAGCGGGGCAGGCGCCAGCGCGAGCGCCTTCTTCCATAGGGATCAAATGCAACAGGTTTCATGAACCGGACATCCGTGTTGTTGTGGTCTGAGCGGGGTGGCAGAACCCAAAGGTTACAACCCTCCGGCCCCGGCGCTGAAACACGATGTCAGGCGGCCGGTCGGACGGGCGCCGATCGGGCCTCGTCGGATCGTGACGGACTCGACGCAAAAGGGCTCTGGCGGGTCTTCGCTGGCGCGATGCCGGCCTTTTGACACGCAAGTGCAATCGCCACCCGCCGACATCAGCGGACATGGTGAACTGCATTCGCATTGCGCCGCCATCGCCCCTGGGGCATGGCCTGCGCCTGATCCTCATCCTCGCGGCGGCCATGCTGGTCGTCGGCTGCGGCACGGTCCGCCTGCCCGGCGGCACACCGCCGCCCGCGCCGTCGGTCGAACCCGAAGCCAGCCCAGCGCCGCTGCCGGAGCCGCCGCAAACCCGCACGCCGCGCGTCGCCAAGCGGGCCCCCGCGCCGCTCGTCGATGCCGTGCCGCGCGTGGAGCGCATCCGCCAGGGGGCACCGAACCATCCATATGTGATCCGCGGCGAGTCCTACGAGCCCGATGACACCGATGTGCCGTGGTTCGAGATCGGCGTGGCCTCCTGGTACGGCGAGCCCTTCCACGGACGCCGCACCGCCAACGGCGAGGTCTACGACATGCACGGCATGACGGCGGCGCACAAGACCATGCCGCTGCCCAGCTACGCGGTGGTGCGCAACCGCGTCAACGGCCGGCAGGTGGTGGTGCGCGTGAACGACCGCGGTCCCTTCATCGACGGCCGCGTGATCGACCTCAGCTTCGCGGCGGCCCGCAAGCTCGGCATCCGCGGCCTCGGCGAGGTCGAGGTCCGCCGCCTGACGCACGACGAGATCCGGGCCGGCAGCTGGAAGAAGCTGCCGCAGACGATGGCGGTGGGCGAGGACCGCGCCAAGCTCGAGTAGCGCCGCGTCGCGCCGCTCAGCCCGCGAACCGCAGCGCGTCGGGTCGCCGGGCGCGCCCTTGCAGGCGGTGCATCAGCAGGCTGCCGATCACGCCAGCCTGGCGCATCAGCGAGATCTGCGTCGCCGACCACTCGACCGGCGCGCCGGTCTGTTCGCCGCACAGCAGGCCGGTGCGCCGGCCGTTGACGGCAAACGGCACGTCGAGCAGCGAGTGGATGTCGTGCGGCAGCAGGTAGGCCTCGCGCATCGAGCGCAGTGCCGGATGGCTCTGGGCGTCGTTCGCGCTCAGGATGCCCCAGCGGTCGAGCTCGCGGAAGTAGTCGGGGTGCTGCTGCTCGACCAGCGGCGGCAGCGGCGTGGCGTCGTGGCCCGCGTGGTGCAGCCGCTCGCAGTGCAGTGCCTGCTGCGGTCCGCGCTGCGAGTAGGTCCATACGCTGACGCGGTCGCAGCCCAGGCCCTCGGCCAGCACCGGCAGCGCCTGCGAGAAGAAGTCGTCCAGCCCCAGCAGCTCCTGCTCGTGCAGGTGGACGCAGTGCCGGATCCGTGCCAGCGCACGGCGTCCGGGAGCGGAGAGGAGTTCTGACGGCATGGTCTTGGGGCTGCGGTGAGCGTGCCGGGTTATCGGCCGGGACCCGCAGCGCTTGAGGGGCGCGGCCCGGCTCAGCGGGCCACGTAGCGCCCCGGACGGTGGTTGATGGCCAGCACCAGATTCAGCGCCACCGCACCGGCCACCGACAGCAGCACCTGCCGGGGCGCGACGACCGCGAAGGCCAGCGCGACGATGCTGCAGTCGAGCGCCATCTGCAGCTGGCCGGCGCGCCAGCCCCGCTGCTGCTGCAGCACCACCGCGACGATGCCGATGCCGCCCACGCTCGCCTGGTGGCGGAACAGCGCGAGCATGCCCATGCCGATCAGCGTGCCGCCCATCAGCGCGGCATACAGCGGCTGCAGCGGCGCAAAGCCGATCCAGCGCGGCAGCCACTCGCTCTGGACCGACAGCAGCGCCACGGCGACGAAGGTCTTCAGCGTGAAGGCATGGCCGAGATGGCGCCAGGCGAGCCAGTAGAACGGCAGGTTGATCGCGAAGAACAGCGCGCCGAAGGACCCGCCGGTCGCGTAGTGCAGCAGGAAGGCCAGGCCCGCGGTGCCGCCGGCCAGCAGCCCGGCCTGCTGGAACATCGCGATCCCCAGCGCCATGGCCGCCGTGCCGAGCAGCAGCGCCATCGCGTCCTCGAAGACGGAGTGGCGGGTGATGCCGTCTTCGTCTTCGTCGTCGCTGCTGTCGGTCGTGTCCATGGGCGCGAGGTGGCGCAAGCTCCGTGCCGGGCAGCCGTGCTCGCGCGAGCTCAGGCGCCGGCGCTCAGCGCGTCGCCGTGCTCCAGCACCAGCGCGGGGAGCGCATCCACCTCGGCCGCCCCGGTGCCGAAGTTGACGATGCAGGCCCGCAGCCAGAAACGGCCGTCCACCACGGCCGGGCCGAGCCAGGCGCGGCCATCGTGCTGCAGGCGCTCCAGCAGGCGGCGGTTCAGCGCGTCGAGCGCGGCCTCGTCGTGGGCTTCACGGGGGTCGGGCCGGTAGCGCAGCGTCGCGATGCTCAGGCTGCCGGGGCCCGCCTCGAGCCGTGGCGTGGCCTGCACGCGCTCGCGCAGCCGCCGGGCCAGCGCGATGTCGTCGCCGATCATCTGCCGGTAGCCGTCGCGGCCGGCATGCGCAGCGCGAGCCAGACCTTCAGCGCGCGGAAGCCACGCGTGTTCTGCGGTCCGAGCTCGTGGAAGTTCAGGCCCTCGTCGACGCGCGGTGCGCCGTAGTAGGGCGGGCGCTGGCTGAAGGCGTCGAGCAGGTGGCGCGGGTCGCGCACCAGCACGCAGCCGGCCTCGATCGGCGCGTAGAGCCACTTGTGCGGGTCGAGCGCCAGCGAGTCGGCCTCGCGCAGGCCCGGCAGGTCGGCCGGCGCGTCTTCGCCCAGGCAGGCCGCCGGCGCGCCATAGGCGCCGTCGACGTGGAACCACAGGCCGTGCCGGCTGCACAGCGCGGCCATGGCCGGCAGCGGATCGATCGCGCCGGTGCTCACCGTGCCGGCCGTGCCCACCGCCATCAGCGGCTGCACGCCGGCGGCGAGATCGGCCTCGATGCTCGCGGCCAGCGCGCCCACGTCGAGGCGTTGCTCGGCATCGGTCGGGATCCAGCGCACCGCCTGCAGCCCGAGGCCGGCGATGTCGACCGCCTTGTGCAGCCAGGCGTGCGTCTGTGTCGACGCGTAGACCGCCAGCGGCGCCGCCGCCCGCAGTCCCTGTTCGCGCACCGCCGGGCGCACCGCGCGCCGCGCGGCCAGCAGCGCCACCAGGTGGCCAGCGTGCC
>NZ_AZSN01000200.1:0-5530 GCF_000576225.1 Methylibium sp. T29-B
ATGCGCGCTTCGCCCGCACGGCTCACCGCTTCGCCCACCGCCTCCGATGGATTCACTGACTCAGCTCGCACTCGGCGCCGCCGTCGGCATCGCGTCATGGGCCGACGCACCGCCGCCTGGAAGGCCGCGCTGTGGGGCGGCCTGTGCGGCACCCTGCCCGACCTCGACGCCTTCATCGACCACGGTGACGCGATCAGCAACATGACGCTGCACCGCGCCGAGAGCCACGCGCTGTTCTTCCTGACGCTGGCGGCGCCGCTGCTCGCCGCAGCCATCGCCGGGCTGCACCGTGACCGCGCGCACTTCGGCCGCTGGTGGCTGGCCGTCTGGCTCGCGCTCGTCACCCACCCGCTGCTCGACCTGATGACGGTCTACGGCACGCAACTCGCCCGGCCGTTCAGCGACTTTCCGTTCGCCGTCGGCAGCATCTTCATCATCGACCCGCTCTACACGCTGCCGCTGCTGGCGGGTGTGATCCTGGCGCTCGTTGCGTGGCCCGGCCGCGGCTTGCGCTGGAACGCCGCGGGCCTGCTGCTGAGCACCGGCTACCTCGCCTGGAGCGTGATCGCGCAGCAGCATGTGACGAGCCTCGCGCGGGCCTCGCTGCAGGCTCAGGGACTGGCCGCGCGCGACTTGCTGGTGACGCCGGCCCCGTTCAACACCGTGCTGTGGCGCGTGCTCGCCCTCACGCCGGACGGCCACGCCGAGGGCTTCTATTCGCTGCTGGACGACACACCCCACATCAGCTTCGAGCGCTTTCCGCACGACACCGGGCTCCTGCCCCGGCTCGCCGACAACCTCCCCGCACAGCGCATCGCCGCGTTCAGCCACGGCTTCTTCAAGCTCGAGCAGCGCGACGGTCAGGTGCGCATCACCGACCTGCGCATGGGGCTCGAACCGAGCTACTTCTTCAGCTTCGTCGTCGCCGAGCAGCGCGACGGGCGGTTCGAGGCGCGACCGCCACTGCCGGTCGGCGTGCGGCCGGACTTGCAGCGCACGGGCCCGTGGCTCTGGCGCCGCCTGCTCGGCGAACCGCTGCCATCGCCACGCTGACCAGCGCGACCTATTGCACCAGATCGAGCACCTCGATCTGCTCCGGCACGGTCTGGAAGGTTCCGGCCCCCGAAGGCATCTGCATCAGCGGCCTCAAGTCGGCGTCGAACAGCCAGACCGTCGGGTAGACCAGCAAGCGCGAACGCTCGTCGCCGATGGAGCGCTGGAATTCGCCATAAGGCCAGACACTCCCTCCGACGCGGAAGTACAGGCGGCTGGCCGGCACCGACAGCGAACTCCGCAGGTCGACCACGATGTACTTCGCCGCGAAGCGCGGCACCAGCTCCCGCGCGTTCTTTTCCAGGAAGGCCTCGTATTGACGGCAATAGCGACAATCGCTGGCACCGAGGTAGACATAGAGCCTCTTGTTCTCCTGACGCGCCCGGTCGCGCACGGTAGTCAGGTCGAACTCGGTCCGCTCCGGCCCGCCACCGGGCTGCAACACCACCGCGCCATAGGCCGACGGCAGGCCGGCCGCAGAACTGAGCGACGCCAACGACGAGCCCAGCGCCAGCATCAGCACCCACGCGCCAGAGCGCCAGCGGTGCAGCCAGGGCGTCATGCGGGTCGTCTCACTGCACGGCCAGGCGACCCGAGAACCGCCCGTCCTTCGAATCCTCGACCTCGGCCGACAGCTCGCCCCGGGCGTGCGGCACGAAGTTGAAGCGGAAGGTCGGGTTCTCGCTGACCGAGAAATCGAGCTCGGCGTCGAACAGCTTTCGCTGGTCGTAGCTCACCCTGATCGAGCGCACGAAGTGCGGCGGTATGAACATCACTGTCTGGTTGTTGAGCTCGAAGCCGGTGTCGTTGGGGTGCAGCACCGTCACGTCGGCCGCCGTCACGGCGTTCATGCGGGCCGGCTCGGGCAGCTTGAACACCGTCTTGCCGACCAGATGCAGCGCGTCGCGGTTCGGCGGCGCCGAGCAGCCGCCGGAGGTCTTCACGTAGCGGGAATCCATGTGCAGCGAGCCGTCGGACAATTCGCTGATGACCCGCACATGGCTGTACTCGTCGACCCTCAAGCGGGTCTCGAAGTCGGCCTGGCCGAGTTCGGTCGTGAGGTCGAGCACCGCCGCCACGGGCGAGGGGTTCTTGTCCACCAGCACGTACATCTTGCGGACATAGAGCTCGGCGGTCTGCGGCAGCTTCGAGACGATCTTCACCGGCACCGAGGCGCCGTAGGCGGCCCGCAGCGGCACGATCAGCTGCACCTTTCCGGAGTCAGTTTCGATGCGACGCGACGCGAACAGCCGTTGCCGCAGCTTCTCCCACTCGGGCGACGAGTCGGTGTGCGCCACGTTGGTCGGCAAGCCGCCCGGCGCCGCGTGCACCGGCCCCACCACTGCCCCTGCGGCGGCGAACAGCAGCGCCACCAGCCACCCCGCAACGCCCCTCGACGGTCTCGACCGCTTGCTTTCCAGCATCGTGATCCTCCGGATGCCTGCCTCTTACCTGACCAACAGATCGCGCTCCATACGCACGAAGACGATCGATGCGTTGCGCCGGTGGATCGTCTGATACTGGTCCCAGTCCTTGAACTCGGGCAAACCCGCCGCATCCGGCACCTCGCTCAGCGCCGCGTCGGCCCGGGTCAGCTCGATCAGCCGGGATTCGAGTTGGGTCAGGTAGCGGTCCACGCCGTCGATCAGCGCGGCCGACGCGACCGGACCGTGCCCTGGAACCACCTGGCGGATCGGCAGCCCCCGCAGTGCCTGCAGGGCCTGCCGCCAGCCGTCGATCTCTCCGTCCTGCACGTCGGGGATGCGGCGCTGGTCGAGCAGGCCGCCGGCGAACAGCACGCCCGTGCGCCCGTCCAGCACCGCGATGTCGCCCGGCCCGCTCGAATGGCCGTAGTACAGCACCCGGACCGGCCGACCGATCAACCCGGACTCGTAGGGCGCATCGAACTCGGTGTCCGGCTTGAACATCACGGTGCCACGCATCGCCTCCTCGCCGAGCACGCGATTGAGCGTCTTCAGGCAGCCCTCGCAGCGCGCCGTCATCAGCCGCGAGGCCTTGCGCTGCATCTGCACCGGAATGCCGCGCTCTCGGAAGGCCGCAGCGCCGAAGATGAACTCCTGGCGCGCATGCGTGAGCAGGAGCAGCTTCACGGGCTTGTCGGTCACCCTCGCGATCTCGGCCAGCAGCGCCTGGCCATGACGGTAGGACGTGCCGCTGTCGATCGCGATGACGCCGGCGTCACCGACGATGAAGCCGGCGTTGCCCAGCCGGCCCTGGTTGGCCAGGTCCACCTCGCCGGAGCTTCCCTGCACCATGTACACGCCGGACGCCACTTCGACGGCCCTCGGCGCCGTCGGGTCCGCGCCGGGGGCCGCAAGCGTGGCACAGCCGCTCGCCGCGGCCAGGCCGAGGGCGCCGACGAGCGGCAGCAGGATCCTTCTTCTGATGGCGAACTGCACCTTCTTCTTCCAGGGCTCGGGGCTGGAGCGATTCCGGCCCGGCGGCCCGCTGCGCTCTCGTTTTGTCTCCCGACCTCACTGTAGCGGGCCCACCGCACCGACTGCCGCGTGGGGTCGGCCTTCCTCGACTCACGACCGAGCTCGAAGGGCGCGGGCCGGCCGGCGCCCGACCCCGGCGCCGTCAGTGTCGAACTGAACCGGTCCGGCCAGATGCGCCCCGATTCCCGACAATCGAGCCCTCCTCGATGCGGCCTTGCCGGCCCCCAGCCCATGCAACTCTCGGTCCTCGACCAGTCCATCGCACTCGCCGGTGTCGGCGAGGACGCGGCGATCCGCGACACCGTCGATCTCGCCGTGCACTGCGAGACGCTCGGCTACCGGCGCTTCTGGTTGAGCGAGCACCACAACCTGCCGACCATCGTGGGCACCGCGCCCGAGGTGCTGATGGCCGCGGTGGCCGCACGCACCCGCCGCATCCGCATCGGCAGTGCGGGCGTGATGCTGCCGCACTACGCAGCGCTGAAGGTGGCGGAACAGTTCCGCGTCCTCGACGCGCTGGCGCCGGGGCGCATCGATCTGGGCGTGGGCCGCGCGCCGGGCGGCGACATGCGGACCGCGCTCGCGCTCAACCCGCAGGCCCACGGCGCGGCCGACCAGTTCCCCGAGCAGATCCGCGACCTGCAGGCCTGGACCGCCGGGCGGCAACACCGCGGCATCGTGGCGCATCCCCGGCCGCCGGCGGACGCGCGCGACTTCGAGCGGGCCCCCGCGCTCTGGGTGCTCGGCAGCTCCGACTACGGCGCCCGGCTCGCGGCGCACTTCGGCCTGCCCTACGCCTTCGCCTACTTCTTCATGGACGGCCAGGGCGTCGAGCAGGCCCTGTCGCTGTATCGCGCGCTGTACCAGCCGAGCGAACGGCACCCGACGCCGCAGGCCACGATCTGCGTCTGGGCGCTCGCCGCCGACAGCGAGGCCGAGGCACGGCACCACGCGCTCAGCCGCGACCGCTGGCGGATCGACCGCGCTCGCGGCCGTCTTGGCCCGCTGCTGTCGCCCGACGCAGTTGCCGAACGCGGCTTCAGCGCCGAGGAAGGACCGGCCCTGGAGGCCCAGCAACGCAAGGCCTTCGTCGGCAGCGCCCCGCAGGTCGCCGCGCAGCTGAGGGAGCTGGCGACCGCGCTGGGGCTCGATGAACTGGTGGTCAACACCTGGGCGCACGACCCGGCCGTGCGCCGCCGCTCCTATGCGCTGCTGGCGCGCGAGTTCGGCCTGGCGCCGGACCTCGCAACAACACCCCCGGAGAACGCCGCATGAGCTTTCGCCCGCTCGCACTGCCGCCCGGGGTCGCCGGTCGGGTGTGGCTGTCGCCGATGCCGGGCCGGCTGCAACCCTGGGAGCGGTTCGTCACCGTGGCGCGCGATGCCGGGCTGACGCGCATCGTCTGCTTGACACCCCTCGAGGAGATCGCCGAGCTGTCGCCCGACTACGCGGCGGCCATCGAATCGCACACCCTGCCCTGCCAATGGCAGGCGCTACCGATGCGCAACTACGGCGTCGCGCCGGATCTACCGGCCTTCCAGGTCGGGATCGAGGAGATGGCGCTCGCCCTGGGCCGCGGCGAGGTCCTGCTGCTGCATTGCGCTGCCGGCATCGGCCGCACCGGCACCGCCGCCGCCTGCCTGCTCAAGCGCCTGGGTCTGAGCACCGATGCGGCACTGCAGCAGGTGCGCGAAGCCGGGTCGAACCCCGAATCGGCACGGCAGTCGGGCTGGATCGAGACCTTCTGAGCGCAGGTGCCGGCGACGTTCGGAACCAATTTGTCAGCTTTACGTCATACTTCCGACAGGCGCCCTTCCACCGATCGGCCGCCTGCAGACTCTGACAAGGAACAGGACATGAAGCGTTGGTGGCTTGGTGTGGTGATGGCGGCGTCGCTGGCAGTGGGGCTGGCCCCGACGCTCGTGGAGGCCAAGCGCCTCGGCGGTGGCGGTTCGGCCGGCATGAAGCGCAGCCTGCCGCCGCGCAGCACCCGGACGCGCCGCCGGCCAAGCCGGCCG
>NZ_AZSN01000201.1:0-5463 GCF_000576225.1 Methylibium sp. T29-B
GCCGGCGGCGCGCTGGAGAGCGAAACGCCGGCGGCCGTCGCGGCGCGGCCCCCTATGTACCCGCGGCCTCGCTGGTTCCGACGGTCGATGCCGCCGCGTTGCAGGCCGGGCTCGGTCGCGTGCGGCTGATCGACGCGCGGGCGCCGGAGCGCTTTCGCGGCGACGTCGAACCACTGGACCCGGTGGCCGGCCACATCCCCGGGGCACTGAACCGGCCGTTCAAGGACAACCTCGACGCCGAAGGCCGCTTCCTCGCGCCCGCGGCGCTGCATGCCGCCTTCCTGCCGCTGCTCGCCGGCCGGCCGCCGGCCGAGTCGGTGCAGCAGTGCGGCTCCGGCGTCACCGCCTGCCACAACCTGCTGGCGATGGAACGGGCCGGACTGCCCGGCGCCGCGCTCTACCCGGGCTCGTGGAGCGAATGGTGCGCCGATCCGGCGCGCCCGGTGGCGCGCGGCTGAGCGGAAGTCCGCACCGCGCCCGCGGGCAGGCTCGACGCAAAGCTTGATCCTCGGCAAGATCAGGGGCGGGGCAACGGCGCAAGATGCGCCTATCAGTCCCGCAGCCAAGGAGGCCGCCATGTACCAACGCATCCTGGTTCCCACCGACGGCAGCGACGTCACCGGCAAGGCCGTCGCCACCGCGGTGTCGCTCGCCAAGGCCCTGGGTTCGAAGATCGAGGCGCTGAGCGTCAAGGAGCCCTTCCCCTACAGCGCGATCAGCGAGATCCAGCCGGTGGCGCCGCAGGAGTACTTCGACGCGCAGGAGCAGATCGCGCAGCGGCGCGTGCAGCAGGTCGCCGCCGCCTGCCAGGCCGCCGGCCTGGGCTGCGAGACCTACACCATCGAGGCGCTGCATCCCTACGAGGCCATCATCGAGCATGCGAGCCAGCGCGGCTGCGACCTGATCGTGATGGCTTCGCACGGCCGCCGTGGCATGAGCGCGCTGTTGCTGGGCAGCGAGACCCAGAAGCTGCTGACGCACACCGCGATCCCGGTGCTGGTGGTGCGCTGAGCGCAGGCCCGGGCTGCGGCCCGGGCGGAGTTCAGAGCAGCAGTTGCGCGGCGCCGTCGCGCTGCCGCACCACGCCGTTGGCCTCGATCCGCAGGGCCCCCTCGACCGCCCAGCGCACCGCCATCGGATAGAGCCGGTGCTCGCTGGCCAGCACGCGGGCGGCCAGCGTCTGCTCGGTGTCGTCGGGCAGCACCGGCACCGCCGCCTGCGCGACGATCGGGCCATGATCCAGCTCGGCGGTCACGTAGTGCACGGTGGCGCCGGCCAGCTTGCAGCCGGCCTCGATCGCGCGCCGATGGGTGTGCAGGCCAGTGAAGGCCGGCAGCAGCGACGGGTGGATGTTGAGCAGGCGGCCGGCATAGCGCTGAACGAAGCTCGCCGTCAGGATGCGCATGAAGCCGGCGAGCACCACCAGGTCGGGCGCGTGCTGGTCGATGGCCTCGGCCAGCGCGGCGTCGAAGCGCTCGCGGTCGGGGTAGGCGCGGTGCTCGACCGCCGACGTCGCGATACCTCTCGCGGCAGCGTAGTCCAGGCCCGCGGCGTCGGCGCGGTTGCTGATCACCGCCGAGATCCGGGCCGGCCAAGCCTGCGCAGCGCAGGCCTCGACGATGGCCTCCATGTTGGAGCCCCGGCCGGAGATCAGGATCACGATGCGCTTCATGGGCCGGCAGTGTAGGCGGGTATCGCAAGCCGCCGATAATCATCGCCCGGCCTGCGACGCCTCGGCGACAGGCCCTCCGGGCTGCCCGTTGCAGCATCCCGCGACCCACCCCACGCTCCCACGCCATGAACGCTGTCCCCGGGCGCTCGCTGCCCTCTTCCCCCTCCCTGACGTCGAACGCCTGGGCGCCGATCAGCCGCGCCGAGGTCGTCACGGTCACGCTGCTGGCCGCGATGGTGCTGTGGCTCGTGGCGATCGCGCTGTCGGGTGACCACGCGATGGTCGACTGGCTCACCTCGGAGGACGGTCCGCTCGAATGGACCAGCGTGTTCGCCTGGCTACTGCTGGCGGTGGTGGTGCTCGCCACCGGCGGCCTGAACCGCTACACCCTGCTGCTGGCCGCAGTGAGCCTGCTGTTCTGCGCGCGCGAACTCGACCTGCACAAGCAGGCGGTGTTCGGAGGCGTCAGCTTCCTGAAGATCAACTTCTACCGCGGGCACGAGGTCACGACGCTGCAGAAGCTGCTCGGCGGCCTCATCGCGCTCGGCGTGCTCGGCACCGTGCTGGCCGGCCTGGGCTACAACACCCTCGCCTTCCTGCGCCGGCGCCTCTACCGCCAGCCCTGGGGCCGGCTGGTCGTCCTGGCGGGCGGCCTGCTGGTGCTGTCCAAGGTGTTCGACCGCCTGCCCGCCGTGATGGCCGACGAATACCACCGCCCGCTCGGCTGGACGGCCACCGCGCTGTCCCATCTGCACGAGGAAGGCCTGGAGACCTTCGTGCCGCTGCTGCTGATCGCCACCGCCTGGCTGCGCACGCGCACGGACGACTGAGGCGCCGGGGCGCCTGCCTAGAATCCGCGACCCGACGAGTTCCTGGAAGAGCCCCTCATGACGCAACGTGTCCTCACCGGCATCACGACGACCGGCACGCCCCACCTGGCAACTACGTCGGCGCGATCCGGCCGGCCATCGCCGCGAGCCGCGAGCCCGGCGTCGAGAGCTTCTTCTTCCTGGCCGACTACCACGCGCTGATCAAGTGCGACGAGCCCGACCGCATCGAGCGCTCGCGGCTGGAGATCGCGGCCACCTGGCTGGCCGCCGGCCTGGACACGCAGCGCGTCACCTTCTATCGCCAGAGCGACATCCCCGAGGTCACCGAACTCACCTGGTTGCTGACCTGCGTGACCGCCAAGGGCCAGATGAACCGCGCCCACGCCTACAAGGCCGCGACCGACGCGAACGAGGCGGCCGGCGAGGATATCGACGCCAACATCTCGATGGGCCTGTACAGCTACCCCATCCTGATGGCGGCCGACATCCTGCTGTTCAACGCCCACCGCGTGCCGGTCGGGCGCGATCAGGTCCAGCACATCGAGATGGCGCGCGACGTGGCCCAGCGCTTCAACCACCTGTTCGGCCGCGGCCGCGAGCTGTTCGTGCTGCCGCGCGCCGAGGTCGAGGAGGACGTGGCCACGCTTCCCGGCCTCGACGGCCGCAAGATGTCGAAGAGCTACGACAACACCATCCCGCTGTTCGAGGGCGGGCCGAAGGCGCTGAAGGAAGCGGTGGCGCGCATCGTCACCGACTCGCGGCTGCCTGGCGAGGCCAAGGATCCCGACGGCTCCTCGCTGGTGACCATCCACGACGCCTTCGCCAGCACCGAACAGCGTGCCGCGCTGCGTGCCGATCTGCGCGCCGGACTCGCCTGGGGCGAGGCCAAGGCGCGCTGCGTGGCGCTGATCGAGTCGCACGTGGGCCCGATGCGGGCCCGCTACGAGGAGCTGATGGCCCACCCCGAGCGCGTGGAGGAAGCCCTGCTCGAAGGCGCCCGCAAGGCCCGCGCGGTGGCGCTGCCGCTGATGCGCGAGCTGCGCGACGCGGTCGGCCTGCGCGCGATGGTGGCGGTGAGCCGCCCGGCCGTGAAGCAGGCGCCGGCACGCGCGGCCGGCAAGGCGCTGCCCGAATTCAAGCAGTACCGCGAGAACGGGCTGTTCTTCTTCAAGCTCACGGCAACCGACGACCGAGTGCTCCTGCAGAGCGCCGGCCTGGCCGAGGGCCGCGAGGCCGGCGGCTGGGTGAAGCGCCTGAAGACCGAGGGCGCGGCGGCGCTGGCCGAGGCGCCGGTGCAGCGCGGCGAAGGTGTCGACGCGGCCGAAGTGGAAGCGGCGCTGAGCGCGCTGGTCGCCGCGCAAGCCTGACTGCACGACGCAGGACTCGGCCATGGCCGGCATCCACATCACCGACATCGAGTCGGCCATCAACTGGTGGCGCGAGCGCTCGCCCTCGCCCGACGGCATCACCGCCTGCGCCGAGGTGCGCGCGCTGGCCGAGGTGTATGCGCTGCTCGTCTACTACCGCGAGAGCGAATGCGACGAGGCCACCATGCCGGCGAAAGCCAAGGCCGCGTGGCTCGGTTGGTACGCGAGCACGCCCGACGCGCCATGCATCGCGATCTGTTCCACCAGCCAGGGCGACGACGTCTGCAAGGGCTGCGGCCGGACCTTCGACGAGGTACAGCACTGGCCCGCATTGAGCCCGGCCGCGAAGCGGGCCACCTGGCGGCGCATCACGATGGAGGCCACGGCCTGGCGATTCAACCGCTATGCCGAACGTGCGCACGAGGTCGATGCGACGGCCGCGCGACCTGCGAGCCCGGGCGAAGACACTTCGGCCGCCAGCCCGCCGACGGCGGCGGCCTGAGCCGCTCGCCGCCATCGCGCTTCAGGGCGCGATCGGCAGGCGGAGAACGAAACGGCTGCCGCCGCCCGCGCGCGGCTCGCAACGCACGTCGCCGCCGTGATGCTGGGCGATCTGCCGGACCAGGCTGAGCCCCAGCCCCACGCCGCCGGCCTGCTCGGCATGACCCGGCAGACGGTAGAACGGCTCGAAGATGCGCTCGCGCTGCGATGCGGGCACGCCCGGACCGCGGTCGCTGACACTCAGTTCCAGCCACTCTCCGACGCGGCGCAGCTGCAGCGCCGGCGCCCCGGCGCCGCCGTAGCGGCGGGCGTTCTCCAGCAGGTTGCGCAGCGCGCGGCGCAGCAGGCGCTCGTCGCCGCTCAGCGTGGCGGGCAGCGCCGCGGCGCGGTCGGCCTCGTCCGGCAGCTCGAGCACCGCGTCGACACGCGCCGCTTCCTCTGCGGCGAGCGCGATCACGTCGACCGGCTCGCGCACCCGCTCGTCGACACCGTCGCGCGAGCGCTGGTGGCGGGCATCGAGCCGGCTGGCAAGCAGCACCTCCTCCACCAGCGCATCGAGTTCACGGATGTTGCGCTCGATCTCGTCCTTCAGCGCACCGCGGCGCTCGGCCGGCGTGGTGTCGAGCATGGCCAGGGCCATCTTCAGCCGAGCCAACGGCGAGCGCAGCTCGTGGCTGGCGTTGGCCAGCAGCGACTGGTTGGCCTGCACGAGCGACTCGATGCGCGTGGCGGCCGCATTGAAGCTCGCCGCCAGCGCGGCGATCTCGTCGCGGCCGGTGGCGTCCACGCGGTGGTGCAGTTCGCCGGCGCCGAAGGTCTCGACACCGCGCTTCAGCGTCTCGAGCCGGCGTGTCAGGCGCCGCACCACGGGGTAGGCCCCGCCAGCCACGGCGACGAACAGCACACCCAGGGTCAGCAACAGGCCGACGCCGCGCATGAAGAACGGCGGCTCGGGCACCAGCAGGCGGCCGTCGGGGCCGCGCCCGCCCGGACGCAGCATGCTCGGTCTCACCACCCACAGCGTGCGGCCGTCGCTGAGCGCCACGCGCTGCGGCGGGCGGCGCTCGACGAGGTCGGGCAGGCGGTCGTCGGG
>NZ_AZSN01000202.1:0-5452 GCF_000576225.1 Methylibium sp. T29-B
CTTCCACGAAGGCCGCGGCCCGCGCAAGCCGCACTGACGGCGCGGCCCGCGGGGGCGCGGTCGCCGGCCGGGACGGCCGGTGGCAACATGGCGTCCGCTGCGACCGGCGCTCCCCGCCGTTGCCCCCTGGCTACGACGGAGACTTCTCGACGATGCGACAGTACTTCCTGCCCCTGCTGCTGGCTGCCGGCCTGCTGGCTTCGTGCGCCACCGTGGTGAACCCTGTCACCGGCCGCGAGGAGCGCTCGGTGATGAGCGAGGAGGCCGAGATCGCCGAGGGCAAGAAGGCCCACCAGCAGGTGCTGGCCGAGTACGGCGTCTACGGCGACGCCAAGGTCCAGGCCTACGTCGACGACCTGGGCCAGCGTCTCGCGAAGCAGTCGCACCGTGCCCACCTGCAGTGGACCTTCACGGTGCTCGACAGCCCCGAGATCAACGCCTTCGCGCTGCCGGGCGGCTACGTCTATGTGACGCGCGGGATCATGGTCTACATGGAGAGCGAGGCCGACCTGGCGGGCGTGATCGGCCACGAGATCGGCCACGTGACGGCGCGCCACGGCGCGCAGCGGGCCACCCGCCAGCAGACCGCCGGCATCGGCGTGCTGGCGGCGAGCGTGCTGGGCGCAGTGCTGGGCGTGGGCGACGTGGCGAGCCAGGTCTCGCAGAGCGTGGCCGCCGGCTACGTGGCGTCGTACAGCCGAGACCAGGAGCTGCAGGCCGACCAACTGGGCGCCGAGTACCTGTCGCGCAACCGCTACGACCCGCAGAACATGGTCGACGTGATCCGGGTGCTCAAGCGCCAGGAGCAGTTCGCCGCCGACCAGGCCAAGGCCGAAGGTCGCACGCCGCGTCAGGGCGGCGACTGGCTGGCCTCGCACCCGAGCAATGAGCAGCGCCTGCAGCAGATCACGCAGATCGCCGCCGGCTACAAGGGCAGCGGCTACGTCGACGACGGACGCGCGCGCTACCTGCAGGCCGTCAACGGCCTGCCGTTCGGCGACAGCCGCGAGCAGGGCGTGACGCGCGGGCGCAATTTCTATCACGAGCCGCTGGGCATCGCGCTCACCGCGCCGCAGGGCTGGAAGATCCAGAACGCGCAGGACGCCGTGACGGTGGTCAACGCCACTGGAGACGCCGGGCTCATCATGCAGACCGTGCCGGACAAGGCCGGCAAGAGCCACGAAGAGATCATCCGCAACCTCATCAAGCCGACCCAGGGGCGCACCGAGCCGCTGTCGCTGAACGGCCTGAGCGCCACGCATTTCGTCGGTGCGCGCCAGAACCAGCAGGGCCAGACGCAGAACGTCGAGGCCACGCTGGTGACCGGTCCGGGTGCCAAGAACTATGCGCTGCTGTATGCGGCCAAGAACGCCACCGCGCTGCAGAACGCCCGTCCGCAGCTGCGCGAGACCGAAGGCTCGTTCCGCGCTCTCACCGCGGCGGACCGCAGCGCGGCCCGGCCGTGGGTGCTGAAGTCCGTGGCCTATCCGCGGGGCGGTTTCGCCGAGCTGGCCCGCCGCTCGCCGCTCGGCGGCAACGCGGAGCAGCAGCTGCGCCTGATCAATGGCCTCTACGGCGCGACCGACGAGCCCAAGGCCGGCCAGCTGGTGAAGGTGGTGGAGTAGGTAGGGGTGCGCTTCAGCCCGCCGCGTCGACCGTCCCCGCGGCGCGCCGCTCGGCATGCTCGCGCACCCCGGCGGGCAGGCGCTTGAGCATGAAACGGATGGCCAGCGGCACCAGCACCAGGTCATCGACCACGCCGAAGAAGGGCACGACGTCGGGGATCAGGTCCAGCGGCGAGAACAGGTAGAGCACCACCATCGCCGTCCCCGCCTTCAACCACAGCGGCGCGGCCGGGTGGCGCAGCGCGTACCAGAGCTGGCGCGCGTCACCGCGCACTGCGAGCCACAGCACCGACAGACGTTTCCACATTGCAGGACCTCCGTGCCATCCGCGCCGCTCGGCGAGCGACGACGCTGGCAGTTGCGGCCCGCGGCGCCGAAACTCAAGGGGCCGCCGCCAGAATGTCGACCGATTCTCCCGCGGGGAACCCTGGGGCCTCTCGCGCATCAGACACCGATGACCATGACGAACGACTGGATCGAAGCCCTGAACCGCAGCCTGCGTGGGGCCGTTTCCCTGGTGCTGAAAATGGCGCTGACCCTCGCGGGCCTGGTGTTCATGCTCGGCGTGGTGGTCCTCGGCCTGACCCTCGGCGCGGTGCTGGTGGTGTGGGCGCTCCTGCAAGGCAAGCGGCCCCGGGCCGTGCGCTTCGGCCGTCACCCTGGCGCCGACTGGAATCGCTTTCGTGCGGCCGCCGCGGCGCGGCGCTCGCCAGGGCTCGCCCCGACGTGCCGTCGCGCGGCGACGTCGTCGACGTGGAAGTGCGCGAGATCGCCGACCCGCGGCCGCTCGGCGACTGACGGACGGCCCGCTCCCGGCCCCCGACGGCCTCGGCGCCGCGAACCGTCCAGCCCGGAGGCACAGCACGATGGACCGCAGAGCCTTGCTGGCCCGGGCTGCTGCGGGAGCCTTGGTGGCGACTGGGCTGTCGCCCGTCGCGGCCACTGCGGCGCAAGCCGGTCTTCCTGTGCTCACCCGACCCATCGCCCGCAGCGGCGAGAGGGTGCCGGTGGTGGGCATGGGCACCTGGCTCAGCTTCGACGTGTCGCCCGGCGATGCCGAGGCGCTGGCGCGGCGCAGCCAGGTGCTGGCGCGTTTCTTCGCCGGTGGCGGGCGCCTGATCGACTCCTCGCCGATGTACGGCCACGCCGAGGCGGTGCTGGGTGCGTTGCTTCCGACGCTGCCGCAGCCGACGGCACTGTTCAGTGCCACCAAGGTGTGGACGCCGATCGGCAGCTACGGCCCCACGCAGATGCAGCGCTCGCTCGACCTGTGGGGGCTGTCGCGTTGCGACCTGATGCAGGTGCACAACCTGCTGAACTGGCCGGCCCACCTGCCGACGCTGCGTCGCTGGCGCGCCGAAGGCCGGGTGCGCCACCTTGGCCTGACCACCTCGCACGGCAACAAGCACGACACGGTGCGCGAGCTGCTCGACAGCGAGCGCGACCTCGACACACTGCAGATCACCTACAACCCCGCCGACCGGCGCGCCGAGCCGCTGATACGGCAGGCGGCCGCCCGCGGCATGGCCGTGGTGCTGAACCGGCCGTTCGACGGCGGCAGCGTGCCGCGCCGGCTGCGCAACGAGCCGATGCCGACGTTCGCCGCCGAACTGGGCTGCAGCGCCTGGGCGCCGCTGGTGCTGAAGTGGGAGCTGGCGCACCCGGCGGTGAGCTGCGTGATCCCGGCCACCACCGACCCGGATCACATGGCGCAGAACCTCGAGGCGCTGCGCGGTCCGATGCCGGATGATCGCCAGCATGCCGCGCTGACGGCCGTGTTCGACCGCGTGTTCGGCTAGGCCCGTCGGACGCTAGCCGGGCGTCGAGGCGTCGCCGTCCTCGCCGCCGTGCGCCAGTGCCTGGCGGGCCAGTTCCTCCTCGCTGAGTTCGGGCGCCGCCTCCAGTGCGGCCAGCTCCTCCAGCATCTCGGGCGTGGCTTCGGCGTTGCCGAGCAGCACATCCTCGAGCGTGGGGTGAGCGACCGCGATCTCCTCGTGATCCTCGGGCGAGGGGTGCACGACGGCCGGGTCGAGCGCCGGCAGGCGGGCCGCGGCGAGTTCGAGCTGCTGGTCGATCAGCTTGGAGAAGTTGCCGTCGTCGGGCAGGGTGGTGGTGCTCATAGCGGGCCTCCTTGCGGTCGGGTCGACAGGCGGATCATGCACTGCGCGGCCGGTGCTTGCCAGGCCCCGGCGGCCACGCAATCCGACCTACGATCCGAACCGCGCAGCCGCCGTTGGAAGCCGATGAAACTCTACGCCCACCCGTTCTCGTCCTATTGCCAGAAGGTCCTGATCGCCTTGTACGAGAACGACACGCCCTTCGAGTGGGGGCTGCTCTCCCCGGACAACAAAACCCAGCTCGCCGAACACGCGGCGCTGTGGCCGCTGCGGCGCATGCCGGTGCTCGTCGATGCCGATCGCACCGTGATCGAGGCCAGCCTCATCGTCGAGCATCTGGACCTGTACCACCCCGGGCCGGTGCGTCTGC
Source organism: Methylibium sp. T29-B (assembly GCF_000576225.1). Taxonomy (NCBI): domain Bacteria; kingdom Pseudomonadati; phylum Pseudomonadota; class Betaproteobacteria; order Burkholderiales; family Sphaerotilaceae; genus Methylibium; species Methylibium sp. T29-B. The sequence goes on from NZ_AZSN01000202.1 coordinate 4,113, forward strand.
TGCCGACGGACGCGCGCGACGCACTCGCGGTGCGCAGCCTGGATCGCTGCTTCGACAACTACGTCATGACGCCGATGCAGAAGATCGTGCTCGACGTGCTGCGCCCCGCCGAACATCGAGATCCCTATGGCGTGGCGGAAGCGAGGCGCCTGCTCGACGCCAGCTATGCCTGGCTCGACGGCCGGTTGGCCGGGCGCACCTGGGCAGCCGGCGACGCCTTCGGCCTGGCCGACTGCGCCGCGGCGCCCTCGTTGTTCTATGCCGACTGGGTGCAGCCGATCGGCGCCCGGCATCGCGAATTGCGAGCCTACCGGCAGCGGCTGCTGGCACGGCCCTCGTTCGCGCGTGCAGTCGACGAGGCGCGGCCCTACCGCACGTTCTTTCCTCCGGGCGCGCCCGACCGGGACTAGCAATGACCGGCCCCTCGGTCTCGGCTGGTGCCGCGCTCTACATCGCGGGGGTTCAGTTCCTGTTCGTCACCACCTGGACGGTCTACGCGATCTATCTGCCTCAGCTGCTGGAGACCGCCGGTCTGCCCAGGGCCTGGGCGCCGTGGATCCTGCTGCTCGACCAGCTGGCGTTCCTGGTGGCCGACATCGCCACCGGCGTCTTCGCCGACCGCGTGCAGCGCACGCTCGGGCGCATCGGCCCGTGGATCGTCGGCGCGACGGCGCTGTCCTGCCTCGCCTTTTTGCTGCTGCCACTGGCGGCTCGTTCGGGCAGCGCCGCGTCAGGGTGGATGCTCGCGCTGACGCTGGTCTGGACGCTCAGCTCGTCGGCGCTGCGCGCGCCGCCCTGGGTGCTGCTCGGCCGCCACGCTGCACGCCCGGCGCTGCCGTGGCTGAACGCGCTGACGCTGCTCGGCCTAGCGGCCGGCGGTGCGGTCGCGCCCTACCTGGGTGTGCTGCTGAAGGGGGTCGATCCGCGGCTCCCGTTTGCCCTGTCCAGTCTCACGCTGCTCGCCACGACCGCCGGCCTGGTGCAGGTCGAACGCGCGCTGGCGCGGCGGCGATCGGCGCCGCTGCCGGCAGAGACCACGCAAATCCCGCACGTCGGTGGTGCCGGCCATGCGGCGTGGATGCTCGGCGTGCTGCTGCTGGCGGCGGCATACCAGGCCCAGGTGTTCGTCAATGCCGCGCCGCACTACCTGCGTTTCACTGTGCCGTCGGCGCTGGAATGGCTGCTGCCGCTGTTCTGGGTGGGCTTCGGCGTGGCGATGCTGCCCGGCGCTGCGCTGTGCCGTGCGTTCGGCGCCCTGCCGACCCTGGCCGCGTCCGCGCTGTGTGGTGCCGCGGCGGCACTGGCCAGCGCGGTGGCGGCGTCGCTGCCGTGGCTGGTGG
>NZ_AZSN01000203.1:0-5361 GCF_000576225.1 Methylibium sp. T29-B
CGCGCGCGAGCTCCTCGGCCGTGGCCGGCGCCGCGCCGCCAGCCGGCGGGCGCAGCAACTGCCACAGGCCGAACGCCAGGCCGATCAGTGCCACGCCCATCAGCGCGCGCAGCGAGCGCGGCGCATGCGCGTCGAGCTCGAACTGCCACCACAGCCGGTTGCTGTAGGCGACCTCCTGGTAGGCGAAGAACAGCACCCACGCGCAGGCGGCGATCACGCCGCCCAACGCCAGCAGCCACCCGGGCTCGAGACGCTGCGCGAACAGCGAGGAGCGGCGGTCGAACTGCCGGCGCGAGATCAGCAGCAGCAGCGCCAGCGTCGACAGCAGCGCCGCCTCGTGCAGCGCAATGCCCTTGGGCAGCGCCAGCACCGCCGCCACGACCGCCAGCACCAGCGCCGCCCACCAGGCCGCGTCGAGCCGGTGCAGCAGCCCGCGCGCGACCAGCAGCAACCCCAGGCCGGCGACGCTGCCGAGGAAATGCGAGGCCTCGATCAGCGGCAGCGGCAGGTCGAGCGCTGCGAGGATCTGCCGCGCATCCTCGGTCACCGGCGTGACGCCCGAGACCAGCAGCCACAGGCCGGCCACCAGCGTCAGCGCAGCCATCAACCGAGGACTGAGGCGCACCGCCAGACGGCCGACCGGCGCGGCCACGCCGGAGCGCAGTTCGTAGGACGCCAGCAGCGCCGTGGCGAGCACCAGCGGCAGCACGTAGTAGAGACCTCGGTAGAGCAGCAAGGCGCCCAGCATCGCCTCGGTCGGCACGTGCGCGCCGCTGGCCAGCAGCATCACCGCCTCGAACACGCCCACGCCGCCTGGCACATGGCTCAGGATGCCGGCCGTGATCGCGATGGCATAGAAGGCCATGAAGGTCGGCAGCGCGATGCGGTCGTCGGGCAGCAGGAACCACAGTGCCGCGGCCGACGCGCCGAGCTCGAGCGCCGAGATCACCAGCTGGCGCAACGCCAGGCCCGCCGACGGCAGCCGCAGCGTCCAGCGCGGGCCCACGCTCAGCGTGCGCTGCCGCAGGCACAGCCCCAGGAAGACAGCCAGCGCCAGCAGCAGCACCGCGGCGCCGGCGCGCAAGCCTCCTGGTCGCGTGTGCAGCAGCGACGCCACGTCGTCGGCCCCCCACAGCAGCCCGAGCGCGCCGAAGGCGGTGATGCCCAGCGTGAACGCGGCAGCGTTGAAGGCGATCACCCGCGCGATCTGCGGCGGCGCCAGTCCGGCCGCGGCGTACAGCCGCATCCGCACCGCGCCGCCGGTGAGCGGGCCGAGGCCGATGGTGTTGGCCAGCGCGTAGGCGACGAACGAGGTCAGCAGCACCGTGCTGCGCCCGACCCTGGCGCCTGCATAGACCAGCGCCGACGCGTCGTACCCGGCCAGCGCGAGATAGCTCGCCGCGGTGGCGAGCAGCGCGAACGCGATGTCCGACGGCGGCGTGGCGTGCATCGCGGCCATCACGTCGGCATAGCGCACCTCGCGCAGCAGGCCCTGCAGCGCCAGCGCCACGGCACCCGCCAGCAGCATGGCCAGTGTCGTGAGCACCCAGGGCCGCAGGCGCGGCCACCACTCGCCCAGCCAGGGCGCGGGCGGTCGGGGTCCGAGCAGCGACGCGGGGCTGGGCTCGGTCACGGGGCAGCGGCCCTGCGGCAGGCGATCGCGCTCAACCGGCCGGCGACGGCATCACGACGACGCCGTCTTCATCGGCATACAGCCAGTCTCCCACCTGCACCCACACGCCCTGCACCTGCACCGCCACGTCGCGCTGGCCCTCGTTGCGCTTCTCGGTCGGCAGCGGCATCAGCGCCAGCGCGCGGATGCCCACGCGCTGGCCGCCAGCTCCGCCGCGTCGCGCACGCACCCGTTCACCAGCACGCCGGCCCAGCCGTTCTTCGCGGCGGCCGCGCCGATGTTGCCGCCGACCAGCGCGCGGCGCAGCGAGCCGCCGCCGTCGACCACCAGCACGCGGCCCTGGCCGGGTTCGTCGAGCGCGAGCTTCACCAGGCTGTTGTCCTCGAAGCACTTCACCGTGCTCACCGGCCCGGCGAACTTGGCGACGCCGCCGTAGCTGTGGAACACCGGCGGCAGCACGCGGAAGGCGCCGTCGGTGTCGTTCTTGTGCGCGTCGCACAGGTCGCAAACTGCAAATTCGGGGGCCGGGCCGCTCATGCGTTCTCCACTTTCCTGATCGGGGGTTTCACGTCCTCGCGGCGCGGCGGCAGCATCGGCTGGTGCTCGCGCGCGGGGTTGAGGATGATGGCGGTCGAGGTCTCGGCGAGGATGCAGAACCTGGTGACCACCGCGTCGAGATGCGCCACGTCGATCACGGCGATCTCGAGGATCCAGCTGTCCTCGCCGGTCACGTTGTAGGCATTGATGACCTCGGGCGTCTGCTGCACCAGCTTCACCACGCGTGCGTACTCGGCGCGGCCCACGCGGATCATCGCGCGGATGCCGTAGCCCAGCGCCTGCAGGTTGACCGTGGCGCGGTAGCCGGTGATGACGCCGGCCGCCTCGAGCTTGCGCACGCGCTCGGTCACGGCGGGCTGGCTCAGGTGGACGCGCCGGCCCAGCTCGGCCATGCTCAGCCGGGCCTCGGCCTGCAGTTCGGCCAGGATGCGCGTGTCGTAGGCGTCGAGACTCATCGCGGCGGACATGATGAAGCCTAGCACGCGATTTTCCTGCGAATCGAAGGCCGCGACGCCGTCTTTCCTTGATTGCTCTCTTCAACCCCCGCGCGCCGCTCCCTAGCATCTGCGCATGAGTTCGCTGGCCCCTCCCTGAGCCCACCGCACCCTGCGCTGTCGCCGCTGGTGCTCGCCTGCCTCGCCGCCACCTGGCTGGTCTGGGGCTCGACCTACCTTGCGATCAAGTTCGCGCTGGTCAGCTTCCCGCCCTTCCTGCAGATGGGCTCGCGCTTCCTCGTCGCCGGCGCGCTGCTGGCGGCGTGGATGCGCTGGGTGAAGCAGGTGCCGTGGCCGAGCGCCCGGCAGTGGCGGCACGCACTGCTGGTCGGCGCGCTGATGCTGGGCGGCGGCATGGGCGGCACCGCCTATGCCGAGCAGAGCGTGGGCTCCGGCCTCGTGGTCGCCTTCATCGCCGTGGTGCCGGTGATGATGGCGGCCGGCCTGATGCTGTGGCGCGTGTTCCCGAGCCGGCTCGAGGCGGCCGGCATCGCCATCGGCCTGGCCGGGGTGCTGATGCTGACCCGGGGCGCCGGCTTCCAGGCCTCGACGTCCGGCCTGGCGGCGATCGCGCTGGCCTGCCTCACCTGGACCGCCGGCAGCCTGCTGAGCCAGCGCCGCACGCCGCTGGCGCCCGGCGCGATGGGCTTCGCGAGCGAGATGCTGTGCGGTGGCGTGGTGCTGCTGGCGATGGCCGCGCTGCATGGCGAATACGCCACGTTCGCTCGCCAGGGGGCGCCGGCACCACTGGCCCTGGCGGCCTGGCTCTACCTGGTGGTGTTCGGGTCGCTGATCGCCTTCAACGCCTACATGCTGCTGCTCGCGAAGGCGTCGCCGGGGCTGGCGTCGAGCTACTGCTTCGTGAACCCGGTGATCGCGCTGCTGCTCGGCGTGTGGCTCGGCGGTGAAACCGTCAGCGGCTACGAGTGGGCCGCGGCCGGCGTGGTGCTGGTCGGCGTGGTGCTGCTGCTCGCCGGACGGCGGCCCGCGGCGGCCTGAGTCCGGCGCGGACGTTCAGGGCTTGGCGTCGATGCGCGATGCGCGCAGCAGCACCGCGCCGTCGGCATCGGCCAGCGTCAGGAAGCCGTGTGGCGGCACGCGCGCGCTGGCCGCGCGCTCCAGCGCCGTGAGCACGCGGTCCTCCTGCTCCATGGCCTGGGTGGCGCAAGCCATGCGCGTGGTGACGATGGGGCCGATCTTCAGCGTGTTGCCGGTGAGCGTGTAGCGACCGCGCAGCGTGTTGCAGCTGCCGTTGCCGGCCAGTTGGCCGTCGGGGCCGAAGTCGACGCGGGCCGCGCTGCGGTCGAGCAACGGCTCGCTGCGGGCCTGCTCGATGCGCCAGGCCCCGAGCACGGCCGGGTCGGGCGCTGCAGCCACGTTCGGCGGGGTGGGCGCGGGGACCGGTGCCGGGGCGGGACGCGGGCGGCGAAGGCTGGGAAGGCGCCGGCGTCGGAACGGGAATGGGCACCACGCAGGCGCCGAGACTGAGGCACGCCATCACGGCAAGGGTCGATCGCAGGGGGTGCATGGCAGAGCTCCTCGGGATTCAGGGGTGACGCCGCTGCAGTGCGGTGGCGCGGATCGCGCTCAGCGTGCTGCGCGTGGTGCTGACCTCGGTGTCGAGTATCAGGTGCAGCAAGGTCGGTTCGTCGCGCGCCAGCGCGGCGCCGAAGGCTGGTGCGAAGCCTTCGGTGCGCTCGATGCGCTCGGCCGCCCAGCCGAAGGCCCGCGCCAGCCCCACGAAGTCGGGATTCACCAGATCGCTGCCGCTGACGCGGCCCGGGAACTCGCGTTCCTGGTGCATGCGGATCGTGCCGTAGCTCGCGTTGTCGACCAGCACCACGATGGGCCGGGCCCCGTGCGCCCGTGCCGTGGCGAGTTCCTGCACCGTCATCAGCCCGTCGCCGTCGCCGGTGAAGGCAACGACGCAGCGGCCCGGCAGCAGCAGGCTGGCTGCGACGGCAGCCGGGATGCCGTAGCCCATGGCCCCCGAGGTCGGCGAGAGCTGGCTGCCGAGGCCACGGTAGCGCCAGTAGCGGTGCAGCCAGCCGCTGAAGTTGCCGGCACCGTTGGTGACGACGGTATCGGCCGGCGCGAGCCGCTGCACGGTCTTCACGACCTCGGCCAGGTCGAGCGGCGCCACCGGCAGCGGCAGGAGGTTGGCCTGGTAGTCGGCCTGCGCTGCGGCGGCCCAGGCCGACCATGGCACGGCAGCCGGTGCCGCCAGCGTTTCCAGCGCGCGCGCCGCGTTCGCCATCGAAGACTGCAGCAGCAGGTCGGCGGCGTAGACGCTGCCCAGTTCCTCCGCGCCGGCGTGAACGTGGATCAGCGTCTGCCGCGGACGCGGCGCGGCCAGCAGTGCATAGCCGCCGGTGGTCATCTCGCCCAGCCGCGGGCCGAGGGCCAGCACCAGATCGGCATCGCGCACCCGCGCGGCGAGCTTCGGGTTCACGCCGATGCCCACGTCGCCGGCGTAGAGCGGGTGGTGGTTGTCGAACAGGTCCTGGAAGCGGAAGGCACACGCCACGGGCAGCTGCCAGTTCTCGGCGAAGCGCTGCAGTGCCTGCACCGCGCCGGCGTCCCAGCCGCTGCCGCCGGCGATCAACACGGGCCGTTGCGCGGCGAGTAGCCGGGTGCGCACCTCGCGCAGCGCGCCGGGCGCGGGCCAGGCCTGGG
>NZ_AZSN01000204.1:0-5357 GCF_000576225.1 Methylibium sp. T29-B
GCGCGTCAGCAGTGCGCGCCGGCCCAGCAGGCCGCCGCCGGCCACCGGCTGCAGTGCGTCGCCGGGCGGGCCGGGCGTGTCCGCCACGGCCTCAGGACTTCGAGTGGACGGGGAGCACGCTCTCGAACGTGCGCTCGCTGCTGTCGACGACCTGGGCCTTCAGTTCGCCGTCGCCGCGTGGCACGAAGTAGAAGCGCAGCGAGGGGTTCTCGCTGATCGTGAAATCGACGTCGGCGCTCATCACCGGCCGGCCGGCGTAGGTGACGCTGATGCTGCGCACATAGTGCGGCCGCGGCGCCAGACGCGTGAGCTGGTCGATCGCCAGGCCGGACACATTGGGGTGGCTCACCATCAACTGCGCCAGCGCCGGCTGGCCGGCGACCGGTTCGCCCTCGACGCGCAGCTTCATCCGGCCGATCGAGGCCATCGCCTCGGCGAGGTCCTTGCCGGCGGGTGCCGAACAGCCGCCGGACGCCTTGACGAAGCGCTTGTCCATCACCAGCTTGCCGTCGCTCAGCTCGGCGATGGCCCGGACATGGGTGTACTCCTCGATGCGCACGCGGGTTTCCAGATCGGCTCGCCCGCTCTCGGGCGTGAAGCTGAACACCGCGCCGACCGGCGACGGGTTGCCGTCGATGACCAGCCAGAGCTTGCGGATGTAGCGCGCCGGGCTCTGCACCAGCTGGGTCCGGATGGCGATCGGCACCACCGCCGCGTCGGCCGCCCGGACCGGGGTGTCGAGTTCGACGATGCCGCGCGCGTCCTCGGAGATCGGGCGGTCCGCGAACAGCGACTTGCGCACCGCCTGCCAGCGCTCGTTGTCCGCGTTGTCGTCGGCCGACGAGGCCGGGCCGGTGTACAGGCCCAGGGCTGCCAAGCCGAGGAGCATCCTTCGGGTGAGGGTCGTCATGCGTGTCTCCAGAAGCGCCATCGAGGGCTGTTCGATCGTCGGATCATGCGCCCAGGACCGGCGCTTGTCAGTGGTTTGATCCCTGATCCCCGCTGCCGCAGGGGCCGTCGGCGACAATACCGTGGTCGCGCGGCAAACGCTGCGCCTTACAGAATTTGACCGGGAAGAGCGCTCCGAACATGGCCCAGTACGTGTACACGATGAACCGCGTCAGCAAGACGGTTCCCCCGAAACGACAGATCCTCAAGGACATTTCCCTGAGTTTCTTCCCCGGCGCCAAGATCGGCGTGCTGGGCTTGAATGGCTCGGGCAAGTCGACCTTGCTGAAGATCATGGCCGGCCTCGACAACGAGATCGAGGGCGAGGCCGTGCCCATGCCCGGCATCAAGATCGGCTACCTGCCGCAGGAACCGCAGCTCAACCCGGAGCAGACCGTGCGTCAGGCGGTCGAGGAGGCATCGGCGGCGTGCTGGCCGCCAAGAAGCGCCTGGACGAGGTGTATGCCGAGTACGCCGAACCGGATGCGGACTTCGACAAGCTGGCCGCCGAGCAGGCCGAGCTGGAGGCCGTGATCGCTGCCGCCGGCAGCGAGAACACCGACCTGCAGCTCGAGATCGCCGCCGACGCGCTGCGCCTGCCGCCCTGGGACGCCGTGATCGGCAAGCTCTCGGGCGGCGAGAAGCGTCGCGTCGCTTTGTGCCGGCTGCTGCTGAGCCAGCCCGACATGCTGCTGCTCGACGAACCGACCAACCACCTCGACGCCGAATCGGTCGATTGGCTGGAGCAGTTCCTCAAGCGTTTCCCCGGCACCGTGGTCGGCATCACCCACGATCGCTATTTCCTCGACAACGCCGCCGAGTGGATCCTGGAGCTCGACCGCGGCCGCGGCATCCCCTGGAAGGCAACTACTCCGACTGGCTCGAGCAGAAGGAAGCCCGCCTCGAGCAGGAGCAGAAGGCCGAGGATGCCCACACCAAGGCGATGAAGCAGGAGCTCGAGTGGGTCCGCAAGAACGCCAAGGGGCGCCAGGCCAAGAGCAAGGCACGCCTGCAGCGCTTCGAGGAACTGTCGGACGTCGAATATCAGAAACGCAACGAGACCAACGAGATCTTCATCCCGGTGGCCGACCGCCTGGGCAACGAGGTCATCGAGTTCGAGAACGTCACCAAGAGCTTCGGCGACCGGGTGCTGATCGACAACCTGAGCTTCAAGGTACCGGCCGGCGCGATCGTCGGCATCATCGGCCCGAACGGTGCGGGCAAGTCCACGCTGTTCCGCATGATCGCCGGCAAGGAGAAGCCGGACTCGGGCAACGTGAAGGTCGGCGCGACCGTCAAGATGGCCTTCGTCGAGCAGACCCGCGAGACGCTGGAAGGCGACAAGACCGTGTGGCAGGACATGTCAGGCGGTCTCGACAACCTGGTGATCGGCAAGTTCGTCGTGCCGTCGCGGGCCTACCTGGGGCGCTTCAACTTCAAGGGCAACGACCAGCAGAAGCTGGTGGGCAACCTGTCGGGCGGCGAACGCGGACGCCTGCACCTGGCCAAGACGCTGGCGACAGGCGGCAACGTGCTGATGCTCGACGAACCGTCGAACGACCTCGACGTGGAGACGCTGCGTGCGCTGGAAGACGCGCTGCTCGAGTTCGCCGGCTGCGTGATGGTGATCTCGCACGACCGCTGGTTCCTCGACCGCATCGCCACCCACATCCTGGCCTGCGAGGGCGATTCGAAATGGTTCTTCTTCGACGGCAACTACCAGGAGTACGAGGCCGACAAGAAGAAGCGCCTGGGCGAGGAGGGCGCCAAGCCCAAGCGCATCCGTTTCAAGGCGCTGAGCGTCTGAGGCGAAGGCCTCGCGCCCGCAACGGGCGCGGTGCGGCGCCGCAATCCCGTCGAGCATGAAGTTCCTGCGCGTTCCGGTGCTGTTGCTGGCGGGTGCACTGCTGCTGTCCGGCTGCGCATCGCTGGGGCTGGCGGCACAGGCCGGTGCGGCGGCGGCGCCACCGGCCGCCGCGGGGGCCGCTTCGGCGCCTGCACCGGCACCCGGTGCGCCGCCGGCCTTCGCGACAGTGGTGAAGGACGCCAAGGCCAGCGAAGGCCTGTTCACGCTGTGGCGCAAGGAGGACAAGCTCTGGCTCGAGCTGAAGCCCGAGGATCTGAACCGGCCTTACTTCTTTTCGCCCAAGCTGGCCACCGGCATCGGCGAGGCCGGGCTGTTCGGCGGCCTGATGGCCAGCAGCCCGCGCATCGTCGAGTTCCGCCGGCTCAACAATCAGGTGCAGTTGATCGCGCCGAACCTCGCGTACACCGCCGCCACGGGCACGCCGACCGGCCGTGCGGTGCAGGCGGCGTTCTCGCCGAGCCTCGTCACCAGCGCGCCGGTGGCCAGCCAGCCGCACCCGCAACGCAAGTCGGTGCTGGTCGAGCTCAATGCGCTGTTCGTCGGCGATCTGCTGGGCATTGCCTCGACGCTGGACCGCAGCTACCGCCAAGGCTACGCCTTCGAGGCGCGCAACTCCGCGATCGGCAAGGAGCGCGCGCTGCCCGACGCGGTGAGCTTCGAGGTGCTGGGGCATTACGCCACCGCCCGCATCGCCCAGGCCCAGCCGGGCGCGACGGTGGTGCCGAGCACGCCCGGCACCGTGCCCGACGCACGCAGCCTGTTCGTCACCGTCTACTACGCGCTGGCCCGGTTGCCCGAGCAGCCGATGGCGCCGCGTGCCTCCGATCCCCGCATCGGCTACTTCCAGAGCGTGCGCAGCGATTTCAGCGACGACCTCGCGCGCTCGCCGCGCCAGCGCTTCGTCAACCGCTGGCGTCTGGAGAAGAAGGACCCGGCGGCGGCGCTGTCCGAGCCGGTCAAGCCCATCACCTACTGGCTGGACCGCAGCATCCCGGACAAGTACCGCGGCGCCATCAGCGCCGGCATCCTGGAGTGGAACAAGGCCTTCGAGCGCATCGGTTTCCGTGATGCGATTCGCGTCGAGGTGCAGCCCGACGATGCCGACTTCGACACGCTGGACGTGAACCGCGCCTCGGTGCGCTGGATGACCAACGCGGCACCGTCCTTCGGCGCCATCGGCCCGAGCCACGTCGATCCGCGCAGCGGCGAAATCGTCGATGCCGACATCGGCATCGAGAGCCTGTCCTCGCGCAACCGCCGCACCGAGCGCGCCCAGGTGCTCGCGATCGGTCAGGGCCCGGACACGCATGCGGGGCATGACGCCGCTGCCTGCACTCACGCCGATGGCGCCGCCGAGCAGCTCGGCTACGCGCTCGACGTGCTCGAGGCGCGCGGCGAACTCGATCCCGGCAGCCTCGACACCGAGGCCTACGTGCTGGCCTACCTGAAGGACGTGACGATGCACGAGGTCGGCCACACGCTGGGGCTGCGCCACAACTTCCGTGCCTCCCGGGTCTACGGCGAGGCGCAGCTGTCCGACCCGGCCTTCACCGCCGACCATGCGCTGACCGGCTCGGTGATGGAGTACGCCGCCGTCAACCTGCCGGCGCCCGGCCAGGCCGGCGGCGTGCCGTTCCAGACCACGCTCGGTCCCTACGACTACTGGGCCATCGAGTACGGCTACAAGCCGCTCTCCGCGGCCGACGAGGCGGCCGAACTGTCGCGCATCGCCGCCCGCAGCGCCGAACCCGAGCTGGCCTACGGCACCGACGAGGACAACGCGCTGGGCATCGACCCCGAGGCGCTGCAGTTCGACCTCGGCGACGATCCGGTGGCCTTCGCCAGCAAGCGCTTCGCGATCGCGCGCGACCTGCTGGCGCGCCAAGAGCGGCGCGCGCTGCCTCCGGGCAGCGACTACCCGGTGCTGCGGCGCTCGGTCAGCTATGCGCTGCGCGATCTGGGCCGTGCCGCGACCGTGCTGGCGCGCCAGATCGGCGGCGTGCGGACGCTGCGTGATGCGCCGGGCAGCGGGCGAGACCCGCTGCAGCCGCTGCCGGCCGCGCAGCAGCGCCTGGCGCTCGACACGCTGTCGCGCGGCCTGCTGGCGGCCGACAGCATCCGCCTCTCGCCGACCCTGCAGCGCCGGCTGGCGCCCGATTTCGCAGAGCGCACCGACGCGGTCTTCAGCGGCGAGACGCAGATCGCCACCGATTACTCGCTGGTCGGCGCGGTGCTCGAACTGCAGCGCAATGTGCTGAACCAGCTGATGAGCGACGCGGTGGCCGCGCGCCTGCTCGACAGCCAGGGCAAGGCCAGCAGCGCCGCCGACGCCTTGCCGCTCGCCGAGCTCTACCAGCGCCTCACGCGCGACGTGTGGAGTGAGTTGCGCGCCGGTGGCGACATCGCGCCGCCGCGCCGCGAACTGCAGCGCGAGCATGTGAACCGCGTCGCCGCGCTGTTGTTGCGGCCGGGCGCGCTCAGCCGGGCCGATGCCCGCAGCCTGCTGCGCGCGCAATCGCGCACGCTGCTGGCGCAGATGGAG
>NZ_AZSN01000205.1:0-5280 GCF_000576225.1 Methylibium sp. T29-B
GCCGACGCTCGGCATGCTGCTGCGGGCCGGCACGCTGGCGATGGCGATGGGCGTGCTGTGGGTGCTGGCGTCCGCGGCACGGCAGCAGCGCAGCGCGCCCGCGCTGCTGCTGACCGTCACCGCCGTGATCGGCCTGGCGATCGGCCTGCGCGACCTGTGGGTGTTCGGCCAGCCGGAGGCCGGCGATCCGGTGGCCTGGAGCCGCTACACGGTGCTGCTGCTGATCGCGGTGGCGGCGTGGCTGCTGGTGGACGAGTTCACGCGCTCCAGCGCCGAACTGCGCGCGCTGAACCGTGACCTGCTGGACCGCGTGGCGCAGAAGGAGCGCGACCTGCAGATGGCGTTCGAGGGCACACGGCTGCGCGATCAGCGGCAGGCGGTGCTGGCCGAGCGCGACCGCATCCTGCGCGAGATGCACGACGGCCTGGGCGGCCGGCTGGTGGCGGCGATGGCGCTGACCTCGCAGGTGGAGCGCCAGTCACTGCCACCGCCGGGCGGCGAGCCGCGCAGCGTGGACGAGCCGCTGCGCGACCTGAAGCTCACGCTCGACGATTGCCTGGTGGAACTGCGGCTCGCGCTCGACTCGCTGGAGACCGACCAGCGTCCGCTGATCGAGGCGCTGGCCGAGCTGCGCTTCCGCGTCGAGCCCTCGCTGCGCGCGGCCGGCGTGCGGCTGGTGTGGCAGCTCGACGACGCGGCGAGCGAGGTGGAACTGCCGGCGGCGGAGACGCTGCACGTGCTGCGCATCGTGCGCGAGGCGCTGACCAACGTGATCAAGCACGCCCACGCCACCGTGGTGTGGCTGCGCCTCGAGGCGCGCGGCACGCAGCGGCTGGCGCTGGCGGTGGTGGACAACGGCCTGCAGCAGCGCATGAGCGAAGCGCAGGTCGACATGCCGCTGTTCGTGCCGCCGTCCATCGTGCACGGAGGTCGTGGCCTGGCCAACATGCAGCGCCGCGCGGCGGCCTTGTCGGCCCGCCTCGACAGCGGCCCGCACCCGGAGGCTGGGCGGTGACGCTGGAGTTGCCGCTGCCGGGAGCGGCAGCGGGCTGAGCGGGGCCGCGGTGAGGGCGCGGCTTCTCAGGCCACCGGCGGCGCCGTGTCCGCGAAGCTCGGTCGCTGGCTCAGCTTGTCGAGCAGCTTGGCCAGCGACGGATGATCGTCGCGCCAGGGGATCTGCGGGAAACGGAACGACAGCCAGCCGAGCGCGCAGCCGACGGCGATGTCGGCCAGCGTGAAGTGGTTGCCGCCGCACCAGGGGCGGTCGCCCAGGCCCTGGCTCATCGCCTGCAGGCTGGCGTCGACCTTGGCCATCTGGCGGTCAACCCAGGCGTCGCTGCGCTGCGCCTCGCTGCGGCCGGCCCAGGTGCGTTCGAGCCGCGCCAGGATGGCGGCGTCGAGCAGGCCGTCGGCCAGCGCTTCCCAGGTGCGCACCTCGATGCGCTCGCGACCGGACGGCGGGATGAGCTTGCCGACCGGCGACAGCATGTCGAGGTACTCGACGATGACGCGCGAGTCGAACACCGCCTCGCCCCCCTCCATCACGAGGCAGGGCACCTTGCCGAGCGGGTTGGATTCGGAGATGGAGGTCTCCGCGCCCCACACGTCGTCGAGCACGAACTTGTACTCGAGCTTTTTCTCGGCCATCACGACACGGACCTTGCGGACGTAGGGGCTGGCGAGGGAACCGATGAGTTTCATGGGAGGTGGGGTGTGGGGTGCGAAACGATTCTAGCCAGCCGCCCCGACCGGACCGCCGCCTTCCGGGGCCGTGTGGCACAAGCCCCCCTCCTACAATTGCAAGCTCCCTGCCACGCCCGTGGCGCGCCCGCACGACCGACCGCTTCCCATGCAATTGACCGCCCCTCACCGCCCTGTCGCCGCTCGACGGCCGCTACGCCGCCAAGCTTGCCGCGCTGCGGCCGCTGCTCAGCGAATTCGGCCTGATGCACCGCCGCGTGCAGGTGGAAGTGGAATGGTTCATCGCCCTCAGCGATGCAGGCCTGCCCGAACTGGCACCGCTCGGCAGCGAAGCCCGTGCTCACCTTCGAGCGCTGGTGACGGGCTTCGCCGAGGCCGACGCACAGGCCATCAAGGACATCGAGAAGACCACCAACCACGACGTGAAGGCAGTCGAGTACTGGCTGAAGTCGAAGTTCGCCGGCCACACGGAGCTGCAGGCGGCCGGCGAGTTCGTGCATTTCGCCTGCACCAGCGAGGACATCAACAACACCAGCCATGCGCTGATGCTGGGTGCCGCCCGCGAGGGCGTGCTGCTGCCGGCGCTCGATGGCTTGGTGGCCACGCTGACGCGCATGGCGAACCAGTTCGCCGACCTGCCGATGCTGAGCCGCACCCACGGCCAGACCGCCAGCCCCACCACCGTGGGCAAGGAGATCGCCAACGTGGTGGCGCGCCTGGCCACCGCGCGCCAGCGCATCGCCGCGGTGCCGCTGCTGGCCAAGATGAACGGCGCGGTGGGCAACTACAACGCCCACCTGTCGGCCTACCCCGAGCTGGACTGGGAGGCCTTCAGCCGCCGCGTGGTGGAGCAGCAGCTCGGCCTGGCGTTCAACCCGTACACGATCCAGATCGAGCCGCACGACTACATGGCCGAGCTGTTCGACGCGGTGACGCGCTGCAACACCATCCTGATCGACTGGTCGCGCGACGTCTGGGGCTACATCAGCCTGGGCTACTTCAAGCAGAAGCTCAAGGCCGGCGAGATCGGCTCGAGCACGATGCCGCACAAGGTCAACCCGATCGACTTCGAGAACGCCGAAGGCAACCTGGGCCTGGCCAACGCGCTGCTCGCGCACCTGAGCCAGAAGCTGCCGATCAGCCGCTGGCAGCGCGACCTGACCGACTCGACGGTGCTGCGCAACATGGGCGTGGCACTGGGCTATGCCCTGCTGGGCTGGGACTCGCTGGCGCGCGGCCTGGGCAAGCTCGAGGTCAACGAGGCCGCGCTCGCGGCCGACCTCGACGCCGCCTGGGAGGTGCTGGCCGAGCCCATCCAGACCGTGATGCGCCGCCACGGCCTGCCCAACCCCTACGAACGGCTCAAGGAGCTGACGCGCGGCAAGGCGATCACGCGCGAGTCGCTCGCCGCCTTCATCGAGACGCTGGAGCTGCCCGAGGCCGAGAAGCAGCGCCTGCGCGCGCTGACGCCGGGCAACTACACCGGCAAGGCGGCCGAGCTGGCGCAGCGCATCGGCGGCTGAGGGCGCACACGACATGAGCTTTCGCGCCCGCCTGCTGGCCGCCGAGCGGCTGAACGATTCGCTGCTGTGCGTGGGGCTGGACCCCGAGCCGGCCAAGTTCCCGGCGCCGTGGACCGGCGACGCGGCGCGCATCTTCGACTTCTGCGCCCGCATCGTCGACGCCACCAAGGACCTGGTGATCGCCTTCAAGCCGCAGATCGCCTACTTCGCGGCGCACCGCGCCGAGGAGCAGCTGGAGCGGCTGATGGCCTACCTCCGCCGCGTGGCGCCCGACGTGCCGGTCATCCTGGACGCCAAGCGCGGCGACATCGGCAGCACCGCTGAGCAGTACGCGCGCGAGGCCTTCGAGCGCTACCAGGCCGACGCGGTGACGCTGTCGCCCTTCATGGGCTTCGACTCGGTCGAGCCCTACCTGCGCTGGCCCGGCAAGGGCGCGATCCTGCTGTGCCGCACCTCCAACCCCGGCGGCAGCGACCTGCAGAACCAGCGGCTGGCCGACGTGGAGGGCACACCGCGGCTGTACGAGCACCTGGCGCAGCTCGCGCAGGGCCCGTGGAACACCAACGGCCAGCTCGGCCTGGTGGTGGGCGCGACCTTCCCCGAGGAGCTGGCGCGCGTGCGCGCGCTGGCACCGACGCTGCCGCTGCTGATCCCCGGCGTGGGCGCCCAGGGCGGCGACGCGGCGGCGACGGTGAAGGCGGCGTGGCGCGGCGACAAGGCAACGACGAGCGCGCCGATCATCGTGAACTCCTCGCGCGCGGTGCTGTACGCCGGCCGCGATGCCGAGTTCGCGAGCGCGGCGCGCCAGGTGGCGCTGGCCACGCGGGCGGCGCTGAACGCGGCGCGCTGAGGAAACGGCAGCCCCCTCATCCCCGCAACGGCAACCCCCGCCGCCGCACCCCGGTCAACACGAACAGCGCATTCGCCACCGCCGGCGCAATGGGCGGCGTGCCGGGCTCGCCGACACCGCCGGGCGGGTGCTCGCTGGCGACGAGGTGGGTCTCGATCCGCGGCGACTCGGCCAGCGTGAGCAGCGGCTGCCCGGGAAAGTTCTTCTGCTGCACCACGCCGGCCACGATGTCGATGCCGCCGTGCAGCGCGGCGCTGAGGCCGAACACGATGCCGCCCTCCATCTGCTGCCGCACGATGCCGGGGTTGACCACGGTGCCGCAGTCGATGGCGCAGACCACGCGGTGCACGCGCGGCACGCCGCCGGCCGCCAGCGACACCTCGGCCACCTGCGCGACGATGCTGCCGAAGCTCTCGTGCAGCGCCACGCCGCGCGCACGCCCGGCCGGCAAGGGCCGACCCCAGCCGGACTGCGCCGCGGCGAGCTGCAATACCGCGGCGTGGCGCGGGCTGCCGGCCAGCAGCGCGAGCCGGTAGGCCACCGGGTCCTGCTGCGCCGCGTGCGCCAGTTCGTCGATGAAGCTCTCGAGGAAGAAGGCGTTGTGCGAATGGCCGACCGAGCGCCAGTAGCCGACCGGCACGCCGCTGCGCGTGGCGACATGGGCGATGCGCTGGTGCGCGATGTCGTAGGGCTGGTCGAACAGGCCCTCGGCAGTGGTCTTGTCGGGCAGGTCGACCGGGCCGGCCAGCCAGGCAGGCCGCGCTCCATCCAGCGCGGCGTGATGGCATCGCCGGCGCTCGCGACGCGCAGCGACAGCGGCCGTCCATCGGCCCCCAGCACCGCCTTCAGCGCCGCGGCCGCGGCCGGGCGGTAGTAGTCGTGCGTGGTGTCCTCCTCGCGCGACCACAGCAGCTGCACCGGCCGGCCGCCGGTCTCCTGCGCCACCGCGACGGCCTGCGCCACGAAGTCGGCATCGAGCCGGCGGCCAAAGCCGCCGCCCAGCAGCGTGACGTGCAGCGTCACCGCGTGCTCGTCGACCCCGGCGGCGCGCGCCGCGTGCGCGCGGGCGATGCCGGGCACCTGGGTCGGCGCCCACACGGTGACGTGGCCGTCACGGACCTGCGCGGTGCAGTTGATCGGTTCGAGCGCGGCGTGCGCGAGGTAGGGCGCGCGGTAGAGCGCCTCGACGGTGCGTGCGCCGGGGCC
>NZ_AZSN01000206.1:0-5278 GCF_000576225.1 Methylibium sp. T29-B
CTGCAGCGAGAAGTCGACGCCGCGCTGGTCGCCCTTGGCGAAGCGCCGCTGGCACTGCCGGCCGCCGCCGACCCGCCGCGCTGGACCGATGCCGAGCGCACCCGCCACGGCGCGGTGTGGTTCGATCTGCTGGCCGAGCTGGCGCGGCCGGCGGCCCCGGTCACTCCGGCAGCCGACGAAGCAGTCTCTCCCGCGCTGCCGGCGTTGGCGTCGCAGCGCCTGCAGGCCTGGCACGCGCAGGCGCTGCGCGACGCGAAGCGCTTCGACACCCTGAGCGACGAGGCGCGTCACCGCCTGCGCAAGCGTCTGAAGCGGCTGCGCTACACCATCGAGTTCACCGCCGGCCTGTTCCAGCGCCGCGCCGTCGAACGCTACCTCGATGCCCTGCGCGAGGCGCAGGAACACCTGGGCGAGTTCAACGACGTGTGCGTGGCGCTGGCGGCCTACCGGCCGCTGGTGCCGCAGCAGCCGCAGACCTGGTTCGCTCTCGGCTGGCTCGCAGCGCGGCGCGAGGCGACGCTGGCCGCCTGCAGCCGGTCGCTGAAGCGCCTGCGCAAGGCGCGGCCGTTCTGGCCCGACTGAGCGAGGTTCACGTGGCCGTCGGCGCGACCGATCGCGCCAGCGCCTCGGCGAGCGTGGGCGCGATGCGCTCCTCGCCGATCAGCGCCGTGAAGCCGCTGCGCTGCAGCAGCGAGCGCGGCTGCTCGTTCAGCTCGCACAGCCGCAGTCCCACGCCCTGGCGCTGCAGCGTGCGGTAGAGCTGGGTGAGGGCGTCGACACCGCTGGCGTCGATCGAGATCAGACGCTGCGCCTCGAGCACCAGCACGCGCGTGCCGGCCGGCAGGCGCGCCGGCACCGCCTCGAGCTTGGCCACCGCGCCGAAGAACAGTGCGCCGTAGAGCCGCTCGACCACCACGCCCGGCGGCGTCTCGGCCGGGGCCGCCAGCGGTTCGATGCGGAACAGCGTGCTCATGCGGTAGATGAAGAACGCGCAGGCCATCACCAGGCCCACCTGCACCGCCACCGACAGGTCGAAGATCACCGTCAGCAGGAAGGTGCCGACCAGGATGATGCGGTAGGGCAGGCTGAAGTGCCGCAGCCGTGCGAACTCGTGCCATTCGCCCATGTTCCAGGCCACGAACAGCAGGATGCCGGCCAGCGCCGCCAGCGGCACGTGCTCGGCCAGCGGCGCCGCCACCAGCACCACCACGAGCAGCGTGACCGCATGCACGATGCCGGCGACCGGGCTCGTTGCGCCGGCCCGCACATTGGTGACCGTGCGCGCGATCGTGCCGGTGGTCGGGATGCCGCCGAAGAACGGCGTCACCACGTTGGCGATGCCCTGCGCCATCAGCTCCTGGTTCGGGTCGTGCTTCGGCACGGTGCCCACGTTGTCGGCCACGCGCGCGCACAGCAGCGACTCCACCGCGCCCAGCATCGCGATCGTCAGCGTCGGGATGAACAGCTCCTTCGCGCTGCGCCAGCTGAGCTCGGGCCACACGAAGGCCGGCAGCGCCTGCGGGATGCCGCCGAAGCGCGAGCCGATGGTCTCGACCGGCAGGTGCAGCAGTGCGGTGGCCGTGGTCGCCAGCACCAGCACCACCATCGGCGCGGGCATGCGCGAGGCGCTGCGCAGCGTGGTGTGCTCGACCACGGTGTGGTGCTTCTGCAGCCGCGGCCACGCGAACAGCAGCGCCAGCGACAGCAGGCCGATCGCGAAGGCCATCGGGTTGAAGCTGTCGGCGTGCTCGAGCAGCACGCCGATCTGCGTGAAGAAGTCGGCCGGCAGCTTGGGCGTGACCAGGCCGAACAGGTCCTTGAGCTGCGACAGCGCCACCAGCACCGCGATGCCGTTGGTGAAGCCGATCACGATGGTGATCGGCACGTAGCGCACCAGGCCGCCGAGCCGGAACAGCCCGAGCGCGAACAGCATCGCGCCCGCCAGCACCGTGGCGATCAGCAGGTTGGCCAGGCCGTAGCGCTCGACGATGCCGTAGACGATGACGATGAAGGCGCCTGCCGGCCCGGCGATCTGCACACTGGAGCCACCGAGCGCCGACACCAGGAAGCCGCCGATGATCGCGGTGAAGATGCCCTGCTCGGGCTTGACGCCGCTGGCGATCGCGAAGGCCATCGCCAGCGGCAGTGCGATCACGCCGACCGTCAGGCCGGCGCCGGCGTCGGCTGCGAAGCGGCCGCGGTCGTAGGTCTTCAGCGCATCGAGCAGGCGCGGGCGGAAGCGGTGCAATTGCATGGAGCAGGTCCTCGGGCGTCAGGGGCGGGCGGCAGCGCGGCGGAAGGCCGGGCTGCCGGAGGACCGCAGTGGTGCAGGCGGGCGATGAAGCGACGGCGGCGCGACGGCCCCCAGGTCCGCGTCTCGGCACGGGGCAGGGGGCGGGCGTCGCGCGGGTCGCTCATCGAGGGTCGCGCGCGGCAGCGGGCGTCATCGCACCCGCAGGCCGGCACGGCGCCGGGCGTTGGCTCGAGCAGGTAGAGCCCGGGATGGGTCTTCTCGTCGGCGTGCGACGCGGCCAGCACCATGCCTTCGCTGAGGCCGAACTTCATCTTGCGCGGCGCCAGGTTGGCGACCACCACCGTGAACTTGCCGATCACGTCGGCCGGCTTGAACGCCGACTGGATGCCGCTGAAGACGGTGCGGTGGCGGCCTTCGCCGACATCGAGCGAGAGGCGCAGCAGTTTGGTGCTGCCCTCGACGAGTGCCGCGTCGACGATCTGCGCGAGACGCAGGTCGATCTTCGTGAAATCGTCGATCGTGATCGTCGGCGCCAGCGCCTCGCCGCCGGGAACGGCTCCCGCTCCCGCCGCCGCGGGAGAGGTCTGGGGCGAGGGCTCGGCCGGTGGCTCGAACAGCGCATCGAGCAGCTTCGGGTCGACGCGCTGCATCAGATGCTTGTATTCGCCGATCGCGTGCGCGCCCAGCAGGCGGCCGGCGTCGGCGAAGCGCATCGGCTCGACCTTCAAAAACCCTTCGACCTGCGCCGCCAGCGCCGGCAACACCGGCTTCAGGTAGATCGTCAGCAGGCGGAAGGCCTCGATGCAGGTGCTGCAGACCTGCTGAAGGCGTGCGTCCTGGCCAGCCTGCTTGGCGAGCTCCCAGGGCTTGTTGGCGTCGACGTACTCGTTCACACGGTCGGCCAGTGCCATGGCCTCGCGCAGGGCCTTCGC
The DNA here is from genome assembly GCF_000576225.1 of Methylibium sp. T29-B. NCBI lineage: Bacteria > Pseudomonadati > Pseudomonadota > Betaproteobacteria > Burkholderiales > Sphaerotilaceae > Methylibium > Methylibium sp. T29-B. The sequence continues at coordinate 3,187 of NZ_AZSN01000206.1, forward strand.
GTACTCGCGATCCTCGTACAGCCGCGCGATGTCGTCGCGCGCAGCCTGCAGGCCTTCGAGCAGCGTGCGGCTCTCGGCCGGCAACTCGGCGGTCAGCCGGCCGTCGAAGCGCTTGGATAGGAAGCCCGCCGCCCGACTGGCGATGTTGATGTACTTCCCCACCAGGTCGCTGTTGACCCGCGCGACGAAGTCATCCGGGTTGAAGTCCACGTCCTCGACGCGGCCGTTCAGCTTGGCCGCGATGTAGTAGCGCAGCCACTCGGCATTCATGCCGATCTCGAGGTAGCGCAGCGGCGAGATGCCGGTGCCGCGGCTCTTGCTCATCTTCTCGCCGCTCACTGTGATGAAGCCGTGCACGAACACGTGGTCCGGCGTGCGCCGGCCGCTGAAGTGCAGCATCGCCGGCCAGAACAGCGTGTGGAAATAGGTGATGTCCTTGCCGATGAAATGCACCTGCTCGGTCTTCGGGTCGGCCATGAAGGCCTCGAAGTCCAGCCCCTGCTTGTCGAAGTAGTTCTTCAGCGAGGCCAGGTAGCCGATCGGCGCGTCGAGCCACACGTAGAAGTACTTGCCCGGCGCGTCGGGAATCTCGATGCCGAAGTAGGGCGCGTCGCGCGAGATGTCCCAGTCGGCCAGACCACCGTGGCCTTGCTCGTCGGTGGCGAACCACTCCTTGATCTTGTTCAGCACCTCGGCCTGCAGGCGCGGCTGGCCGCTGATCGGCGCGCTGCCGTGGGTCCAGTCCTTCAGGAAATCGAGGCAGCGCGGCGAGCTGAGCTGGAAGAAGTGGTGCTCGCTGGTCTTCATGACCGGCGTCGCGCCGGTCAGCGTGGAGTAGGGGTTCTTCAGCTCGGTGGGCGCGTAGACCGCACCGCAGACCTCGCAGGAGTCGCCGTACTGGTCCTTCGCGCCGCACTTCGGACACTCGCCCTTGATGTAGCGGTCGGGCAGGAACATGGCCTTCACCGGATCGAAGAACTGCTCGATCTCGCGCGTGAAGATCAGGCCGTTGCGGCGCAGCGCGCGGTAGGTGTCCTGCGCGAGCTGGTGGTTCTCGGGGCCGTCGGTCGAGTGCCAGTTGTCGAAGGCGATGTGGAAGCCGTCGAGGTAGGGCTTGCGGCCGGCGGCGATGTCGGCCACGAACTGCTGCGGCGTCTTGCCGGCCTTCTCGGCGGCGATCATGATCGGCGCGCCGTGCGCGTCGTCGGCGCCGACGAAGTGCACCACGCGGCCCTGCATGCGCTGGAAGCGCACCCAGATGTCGGCCTGGATGTACTCCATGATGTGGCCGATGTGGAAATGCCCGTTGGCATAGGGCAGGGCGGTGGTGACGAACAGCTGGCGCGGCATGGGAACGGGGCCGGCGGGGGCCGGCAGGGACAATGGCCGAAGAAAAAGATTGTAGGTCTGGCCCCCGATAATCCGACCCTTGCCCGGCTGCCGCCGGCCTGTCTCTCCGGCTTCCGCTTCGCATGAACCCGCTCCTGCCGCCTCACCGCACGCTCCGTCCCACCGCCCTGCGGTCCGCCGTCGGGAGCGCCTGAATGCCACGCGGCCTGTACGTGGCGTGGCGCCTGCCGCTGGTGTTCTGCGGACTGCTGGTGCTGCTGGTCGGCCTGCTGCTGATCGGCTGGCGCGACTACGCGGCGCTGCTGCAGTCGCAGGAGCTGCGCCTGCGCAGCGAACAGGCGATCGCAGTGCTGGCCGAACTCGACCGCCTCGCGGCGCCGCCCACCGAGATGGCGCTGTGCGTGGCCGTCGGGGCGCCGGTGGCCTCGGCCCCCGAAGGCCGCCCGGACGGCAACCCCTGGAGCGAACCGCTGGCGCGCCTGCGCGGCCTGGTGGCGGACAACCCCTCGCAGGTCGGTCGCGTCGAGTCGCTGACGATGGCGCTGCGTGAATGGCAGCAGCTCTACACGCTGCCGCTGCAGCGGGCCTGCACGGCCGGGCAGCGGCTGGGTTCGGCCTATGTGCAGTCGCTGTTCCGCGTGGCCGCGCCCACCCGGACGCGCATCGCTGCCGAACTCGCCGGCCTGCGGCGCACCGAGGCGGGCCTGCAGGCCGAGCGTGCGGCCGGCGGGCAGGCCGCGCG
>NZ_AZSN01000207.1:0-5095 GCF_000576225.1 Methylibium sp. T29-B
GGCCGCGGCCACATCGCGCTGGAGGGCTCGCCGGCGCTGACGCTGGGCGCTTCGCGGACCAGGCGATCGAGCAGGGCATCGCGCTCGATGCGCTGGAGACGGCCCTGCTCGACGCCGCCGTCGCGCGCGCCAAGGGAAACCTCAGCGCCGCGGCGCGGCTGCTGGGCCTGAGCCGCGGACAGCTCGCCTACCGGCTCAAGAAGCGCGATCAGTAGATGCTCTTGAGCAGCCCGCCGTCGCAGGCCATCGCCTGGCCGGTGATGTAGCTCGCGCGCGGCGACGCCAGGAAGGCGGCCAGCGCGGCCAGTTCGTGCGGCTCGCCGTAGCGGCCGGCGGGGATGCGCGCATGCATCTCGGTCGGGTCGGCCTGGATGTCGAGCACGCGCTGGGTGTTCATGTAGCCGGGCACCAGCGCGTTGACCGTGACCTGGTGCTTCGCGACCTCGCGGCTCAGCGTGTTGACCAGGCCGTGCAGGCCGGGGCGCAGGCTGTTGGAGTAGACGAGGCCGGGTTCCGGCTCCACCGCGGCCAGCGAGGTCAGCACCAGGATGCGGCCGTAGCCGCGCTCGATCATGCCCGGCAGCGCGCCGCGGATCGCCTCGGTGGTGGGCAGCCAGACGTCCTCGAAGGCGCGCTGCCAGTCGTCGGCGGTGGCGTCGATGGCGCTTCCGGTGCGCGGCCCGCCGGAGTTGACCACCAGCACGTCGATCCGGCCAGCGTCGGCGAGCACGGCCTCGACCAGCGCGCGCACGGTGCCGGGCCGGTCGTAGGACGCCGGGTAGGCGCTGGCGCCGATCTCCCGGGCCGCGGCGGCCAGCACCTCCGGGTCGCGCGCCGAGATGGCGACGCGCATGCCTTCCTCCGCGAAGGCCTGGGCGATCGCGCGCCCGAGGCCGCGCGAGCCGCCCATCACCAGGGCGCTGTGGCCCTTGACGCCGAGGTCCATGTCAGGCGACCCCTTCCACCACCATGAACTCGGCTTCCGACACCGGCTGGCGGATCGCCCGCGCCGCCGTGTACTCGGGCGATTCGTACCAGGCGCGCGCCTGTTCGGCGCTCGGGAAGCGCACGATCACCAGCCGGCCGTCGAAGCCCGCGCCCTCCATGCAGAACGACGGCCCGCCGCGCGCGACGAACTCGCCGCCGTACTCGGCCACCAGCCGTGCCGAGATGGCGGTGTACTTCGAGTAGGTGTCCTTGTCGTGGATGCGCACGCGCGCGATCAGGTAGACGCTCATGGTCTTGCCACTCACTTGTCGAAGAAGAAGCCGCGCAGCAGCGCGTGGAAGGTGTCGGCATGCTCGATCTGCGTCCAGTGGTTGCAGCGGCCGACGATGTGCAGCTGCACCTGCGTCAGGTGCTGCAGCAGGTGCAGGCTGCCCGACAGCGGCACGACGGCGTCGTCGCGGCCGTGGATGATCAGCACGCGGTTGGGGATGCGGCGCAGCGCCGCGTCGGGCACCACCAGGTCATCCAGATGGCGCTGGCGCGGCGCCGGGAACAGCGCCTCGAAGGAGCGCCGCACGTCGGGGCGCAACGCGGCGTCCAGGCGCATGCGGGCCACGTCGTCGAGGCGGTCCTCGATGAAGCCCTCGTCAAAGGAGAACCAGCGGATGGCGTTCTTCATCGTCGCCGGCGTCGGGTCCTCGTAGAAGCCCCAGATGCGGTCGAGCTCGGTGGTCAGCGGGATCGGCGCGCCGGCCGGGCCCATCAGCACCACCTTGTCGAAGCGCTGCGGCGCCTCCATCAGCAGGTTCAGCGCGATCGCGCCGCCGAGCGAGTTGCCGACGAGGTGGCAGCGCTCGATGCCGAGCTGGTCGAGCAGCGCGAGTTGCTGGTCGACCCACACGCGCATCCAGCGGCGCATGCCCTGCGGGCAGGGCTGGGGGTGGCTGCTCTGGCCGTAGCCGACGAGGTCGGGGATCAGCAGCTCGCAGTCGTCCGCGAGGGCTTGGCTGGCGAGGGTCCAGTTCGACAGGCCGGTGGCGCCGGGGCCGGAGCCGTGGAGGAAGAGGACGGGCTCGCCCTGGCCGGCTCTGGTGAGGTGGGTCTGGTGGGCGCCGGTCGGGACCAGCGAGGAGGTATTTGTCATGGTGTCGGGGTGTTCGTGAGCGTCTTGCAAGCAGCCATCAAGTCACCACACTCATGAACTCGTCCCGCAGCTTCTTCTCGTGAATGAACAAGGCCCGCGGCAACTCATCCGGCGTCCACTGCAAAGGCGGCCGGTCCGGGTACCACATGTAGCCCCCGGTGAACGCCTCGTTGCGGTTCCCGCTCGGGTCGAAGAAATACACCGTCTGCCCCCGCGTCGCGCCATGCCGCGTCGGCCCCAGGTCGTGCGAGGTCTCGGTCATCGAGATCACGTCGGCCGCGCGCAGCACGTCGCTCCAGGAGTCGACGTAGAAGGCGATGTGATGCAGCTTGCCCTCGCCCGGCAGCCCGACGAAGGCGATGTCGTGCACCTTGGTGCTGCAACTCATGAACGCCGCCATGTACTTGCCGTTGTCGCTGACGCTCTCGGTGACCTGGAAGCCCAGCACGTCGCGGAACAGCGCCACCGAGCCTTCGACATCGGCGCCGTAGACCAGCACATGGTCGAGCCGCACCGGGGCGATGCCCTTCAGGTTCGCGGGCTGGATGCCGGGGTTCACCGTCGGCATGCCGTTGCCGACCACGTCCTTGCTGGCGTACAGCTCGAACACCTGGCCGGTCGGCGCGGTGAAGCGCACGCGCCGCCCGGTGGCGAGGTGCTCGCCGGCGGGGACGGTCTCCGTCGTGATGCCGAAGGCATCGATGCCGGCCGCGAGGCGGTCCAGCGTCGCTTCGTCGACGACCTTGAAGCCCAGGTAGTCGAGTCCTGCGCGGTCGGCCTCGCGCAGCACCAGACTGTGGTGGTCGTGTTCGTCCCAGCATTTGAAGTAGACGCGCCCCCGAGCGTCGCGCCCGGTCTCCACCAGGCCCAGCACGTCGGTGTAGTGGCGCACCGCGGCTTCCATGTCCAGCACGCGCAGGGCCACGTGGCCGGGTCGCATCACGCCGTTCATGCTCATGCTTATCTCCTCTTCAGGTGGTCAGGGTCAGAAAGGCCTTGTGGGGGACACCCTGCTCGGCCAGGGTCTTGTCGAGGTCGGGCACGAAGGGCGCGTCGTTCATGCGCCAGGTGGCGCGGCGCCAGTCGACCGTGGGCCAGTCGGGCTGCTGGCCGAACACCGACTGCGCCAGCGCGCCGCTCAGCAGCTCGCCGAAGCGCGTGCCGGGCGGCACCGGCAGCGTGATCGGACAGGCGATCAGCGGGTGCGCCGCCCATTCGACGAAGAGCAGCTGCACGCCGTTGAAGTCTTCCAGCCGGTCGCGGACGATGCCGCCGTAGCCGGGTTCCAGTGCGATGACGGGCATAGGGGCGCTCCCGCTCAGGCGGCCCGGGCCGCAACGCCGGGGGCCTTGGCCTGGGCCCAGCGCTGCTGGTCGCTCGATCCCTCGTAGCGGCCGATGTCGAGTGCCGGGTCGTAGCCCCAGAAGCGGATCATGTCCGCCAGCTCCGGCCCGCCCAGATGGCCCTGCAGCAATTGCTGCACCGGCAGCCGCGCCTGCACGTACTTCTCGGGCTCGCCGTCGAACACGTCCTTGCAGCCGTCGGAGCAGAAGACGAAGCGCTCGTCCTGGAACAGGCTCGAGCGGTGCGCGAGGCGCGTCGGGTCGCCCGGTTCGGTGAAGCACATCGGGATCTGGCAGGTCTGGCAGAGGCAGGGCAGGCTGGCGTTGGTGAAGGGCTTGCCTTCGGCCTCCAGCGCCCGGAGCTGCTCGAAGCGCGGCCGGTAGTGCTGGTCGAAGGTGTTCGGGTACTGCTGCGAAAGCCAGTCCATCTCCTCGTCGCTGGGCAGCCAGGTGTGCAGCGCCAGGCCCCAGTGGTACTGGCACAGCATCAGCCACAGCTGGTGGGTCACGTGCTCCTTCTCGAGCACGGTGGTCTCGTGGTGCATCGGCTTGCGGATGCCGTAGCGCGCCAGGTCGTCGAACAGCGCGCCGCCGTTCTTCTCGAAGTACTGCTCCCAGCCTCGCGCCAGCTCATCACCTTCTTGGGCAGCATGTAGTCGAGCATCACGCCGACCAGGCCGAGCAGCCGGTAGCCGCGCCAGAACCACTTGTCGAGCCACTTCTGGATGATCGGCAGGTTGTCCGGGTCCTGCTCGAGCATGAACTTGATGCACTCGAGGCCCAGCGTCATGTGGCGCGCCTCGTCGCTCTGCGCCGAGAAGCCGAAGGTGACGGTCGCCATGTCGCCGTTGTACGCGGCGCCGCTCATGAAGGGCATGAACAGCAGGTTGGTCAGCACGTACTCGAAGGAGAACGAGATCGCGGTCAGGAACTCGAAGGGCCCGGCGCTCATCGCGTCGTTGACGAAGGACTTCGGGACCGACAGGTACCACATGCGGTCGAAGTTCTTCGGCCAGCTGTGCATGCCGTTGAAGTGCCGGTTGTAGTGGCTCATCGAGTGCATCTGCGTCTGCGCATGGCGCAGCTCGTCGATGCCCTGCATCTGGCAGGCGATGCGCGGACCCACGCCGCGCATCGAGCGGCCCACCATCGCGAAGCCGCGGTGGGCGTTGTATTCCAGCGGCGTGATGCCGGTGATGAAGAGCTTGACGGCGTTGATGTAGCGCGCGTCGCTGACGTTCAGATGCCCGTTGTTCTGTGCAAAGGCGTCGATGACCGCGTAAAGCTTGCGCTCCTTTTCGGCCTGGTACTTCCAGTAGGAATCCATCGTCACGCGGAACGGGTCTTCCCATCGGTCCCAGTCGTGGATCTTGATGCCCTCGAAACGGTCGTGGGGGAACACGCGGTCCATGGGCACGTAGCTGGTGTCCCAGCCGAGGCCCCGGGTCAGGAGGCCGTACTTGTCTTTCAGGCCGAGCTTGCGGTGCGTTGCGGTCGTCATGGCGGGGGTTCCAGGCGGGTTTCAGGCGGCCACGAGGCCCAGGCGTTGCAGGCGCATGCCGAAGGCGGCGTCGACCTCGTCGAGCGTCTGCCGCCCGGCGGCTGTGCCGAACAGGCGCTCGGCCAGCGGCGCGAGTGCGGCCAGTGCCGCGGCGCGGTG
>NZ_AZSN01000208.1:0-5048 GCF_000576225.1 Methylibium sp. T29-B
GACGCCGCCTGGCAGCGCCGCTGGGAGGCCGCCGTCGCCGCCACCGGCCTGCCGGTGCACCGCCTGCCCAGCGGCGCCGGCCACGACGCGATGAAGCTGCACGAGGTGATGCCGCAGGCCATGCTGTTCGTGCGCGGCGAGAACGCCGGCATCAGCCACAACCCGCTCGAATCCACCACGGCCGACGACATGCAGCTTGCGGTCGAGGCTTTCCTGCACCTGCTCGGCACTCTGAGCCAAGACACCCCATGAGCTCCCCCCACGACCGACTCGACGCCTGGATCGACGCCCACTTCGACGAGCAGGTGAAGCTGCTGCAGGAGCTGGTGAAGGTGCCCACCGACTCGCCGCCCGGCAACAACGCGCCGCACGCCGAGCGCACCGCCGAACTGCTGGCGGCCTTCGGCTTCGAGGCCGAAAAGTACCCGGTGCCGGCCGACGAGGTGCGCGCCTACGGCCTGGAGTCGCTCACCAACCTGATCGTGCGGCGTCGCTACGGCGCCGGTGGTCCGACCATCGCGCTCAACGCCCACGGCGACGTGGTGCCGCCCGGCGAGGGCTGGACCCATGATCCCTACGGCGGCGAAGTCGCCGACGGCAAGCTCTACGGCCGCGCCGCCGCGGTCAGCAAGTGCGACTTCACGACCTACAGCTTCGCGGTGCGCGCGATCGAGTCGCTCGGCGCGCCGCTGAAGGGCGGTGTCGAGCTGCACTTCACCTACGACGAGGAATTCGGCGGCGAGCTCGGCCCCGGCCGGCTGCTGGCCCAGGGCCTCACCCAGCCCGACCTGATGATGGCCGCCGGCTTCAGCTACCAGATCGTCACCGCGCACAACGGCTGCCTGCAGATGGAGGTCACGGTGCACGGCAGGATGGCCCACGCTGCGATCCCCCACACCGGTGTCGACGCGCTGCAGGGCGCGGTGAAGATCCTGAACGCGCTGTATGCGCAGAACACCCTCTACAAGAGCATCTCCTCGAAGGTGCCGGGCATCACCCATCCCTATCTCAACGTCGGGATGATCGAGGGCGGCACCAACACCAACGTCGTGCCCGGCAAGGTGGTGTTCAAGCTCGACCGCCGGATGATCCCCGAGGAGAACCCCGAGCAGGTCGAGGCCGACATCCGCCGCGTGATCGCCGATGCCGCCGCGCAGACCGACGGCATCACCGTCGACATCCGCCGCATGCTGATGTGCCGCGCGCTCACGCCGCTGCCCGGCAACGCGCCGCTGGTGGCCGCGCTGGAGAAGCAGGCCTCGGCGGTGTTCGGCGAACCGATCCGCACCACCGGCACGCCGCTCTACACCGACGTGCGGCTGTACTGCGAGCACGGCGTGCCGGCCGTCATCTACGGCGCCGGGCCGCGCACCGTGCTGGAGAGCAACGCCAAGCGTGCCGACGAGCACATCGTGCTCGACGACCTGCGGCGCGCGACCAAGGTCGTCGCACGCACGCTGTACGAGCTGCTGGGCTGAGATGCATGCGTTCCGCCACCCCGACCCCAGCGCCGCGCAGATCGCCGCCGCGCTGCACCGTGCCAATGCCGTCGCGCTGAGCGCGCTGGCGCTCGGCCGGCACCCCTTCGGCGCGCTGCTGCTCGCCCCCGATCACCAGACCGTGCTGGCCGAGCAGGGCAACATCGACACCGTGCAGCACGCCGAGGCCACGCTGCTGCGCACCGCCGCCGCGAAGCATGCGCCCGAGTTCCTGTGGGACTGCACGCTGGTCACCACCTTCGAACCCTGCGCGATGTGCGCCGGCACCGCCTACTGGGCGAACATCGGCCGCGTCGTCTACGGTGCCAGCGAGGAAGCGCTGCTCGCGCTGACCGGCAACCACGCCGAGAACCCGACGCTGGCGCTGCCCTGCCGCGAGCTGTTCGCGCGCGGCCAGAAGGCGGTGCGGGTGTTCGGCCCGGTCCCTGAACTCGAAGCCGAGCTGCTGGCCCCGCACCGCGGCTTCTGGGCCACCCGCTGAACGGCCCGGCACGCCGGCGGCCCGTGGCCGGCATGGTTCCTGCTGCATCCCATCTGGTACACAAGACAGTGCACCAGCACACACCATGCACGCACCGAACCCGTTCACGCTCGAAGAGTGGCAGCAGGCCTACCGCGATGGCGCGATGCCCGGCCCGCTGCTCCACGAGCGGCGGCGCCAGCTGGCGGGCGCAGGGGCCGACCCGGCGTGGATCCTGCTCGCCAGCGAAGCCCAGCTCGACGACCAACTGACCGTGCTGGCGGCGCGCGCCGCTTGCTGCGCGGACGAGGCCGAGCGCGCCCGCGCCCTGCCGCTGTACGGCGTGCCGTTCGCGGTCAAGGACAACATCGACATCGCCGGGCTGCCCACCACCGCCGCCTGCCCGGCGTTCTCGCACGACGCCGAGCGCTCGGCGCACGCGGTGCAGCGGCTCGTCGAGGCCGGCGCGGTGTGGCTGGGCAAGACCAACCTCGACCAGTTCGCCACCGGCCTGGTCGGCACCCGCTCGCCGTATGGCCGGCCGGCGAGCGCGTCGCCGCCGACCGCGTGAGCGGCGGCTCCAGCTCCGGCTCGGCGGTGGTGGTCGCGCGCGGCGACGTGCCGCTCGCGCTGGGCACCGACACCGCCGGCTCGGGCCGCGTGCCGGCCGATTCAACAACATCGTCGGCCTCAAGCCCACACCGGGCCGCGTGTCCACCACCGGCGTGCTGCCGGCCTGCCGCTCGCTGGACTGCGTGTCGGTGTTCGCGCACACCGTGCCGGCCGCGGCCACCGTGCTCGCGCTGATCGAAGGGCCGGACACCGACGACGCGTACAGCGCCTTCGCACCGGGGCCCGCCGGCTGGAACGGCCCGCTGCGCGTCGGCGTGCCGCGCGATCCGGTCTTCAGCGGCGACGCCGGTTATGCGGCGGCCTTCGAGCAGGCGCTCGGCGAGCTGCGCCGGCTCGGCCACAGCGCGGTGCCGATCGACTTCGCGCCGCTGCACCGGGTGGCCGACCTGCTGTACGCCGGGCCCTGGGTGGCCGAGCGCCATGCCGTGGTGCAGGAGCTGCTCGCGCACGACCCGCAGGCGCTGGACCCGAGCGTGCGCCAGATCGTCGAGTCGGCCACGGCCTTCAGCGCCACCGATGCCTTCCGCGGCCAGTACCGGCTGCGGGCGGCGCAGCGCGACGCCACCGCGCTGTGGCGGCAGGTCGACGTGCTGATGGTGCCCACCGCGCCGGGGCACCCGCGCTTCGACGAGGTCGACGCCGACCCGCTGGGTGCGAACGCCGGCCTGGGCACCTACACGAACTTCGTCAACCTGCTGGGCTGGTGCGCGCTGGCGGCGCCGGCCGGCTTCACCGCCACGCCGGTGTCCGAAGGCCCGGCCGCCGGGCTGCCGTTCGGCGTCACCTTCATCGCTCCGGCGAACGCCGACGCCGCGCTGGCCCGCTTCGGCGCGCAATGGCAGCGCGCGATGGACCTGCCGCTCGGCACCTCGCGCCGCCACCTCGAAGACCTGCCCGCGGCACCGGCGGGGCTCCTGCCGGCCGCCGAGCCCACGCTGTCGCTGGCCGTGGTGGGCGCCCATCTGTCGGGGCTGCCGCTGAACGGCCAGCTCACCGAGCGCGGCGCGAGCCTGCTCGAGGCCACCACCACCGCGCCACGCTACCGCCTGCACGCACTGCCCGGCACCACACCGCCGAAGCCCGGCCTGGTACGGGTCGCCGCTGGCAACGCAGGCCACGCGATCGAGGTCGAGGTGTGGGCGCTGCCGCAGCGCGCTGTCGGGTCCTTCCTCGCGCTGATCCCGCCGCCGCTGGGCCTGGGCTCGATCGAGCTGGCCGACGGCCGCTGGGTGCACGGCTTCCTGTGCGAGTCGCACGCGCTGGCCGGCGCGCCCGATGTCAGCGCCTTCGGCGGCTGGCGCGCCTATGCGGCGTCGCTGCGCGGTGCCGCGGCCTAGGCTCGCCGCACCCGACCTCACCTGCCCGGATTTCCAGGAGAACGACATGCTGCCCGCCGACACGATCGAGCCTACGTCGATGCCACCGCCGCCACGCTGGCCCTGCCGCTCGCGCCCGAACACCGCCCCGGCGTGCTGCGCTACTTCGCGCTCGCGTCGCAGATGGCCGCGCTGGTGAACGGCCTGCCGCTCGCCGTGGAGGACGAGCCGGCACCGCAGTTCGTGCCGCTGTCGCCGCAGGACACCGCGCCGTGAGCGCCGACACGCTGCTCGCCGGCACCGCCACCGGCATCGCCGCCGCGGTGCAGCGCGGCGAGGTGAGCGCCAGCACGATGGTGCAGGCCAGCCTGGCGCGCATCACCGCCACCGACGCTCGCGTCAATGCCTTCACCGACCTCACCGCGCAGCGCGCGCTGGAGCGCGCCGCCGCGCTCGACGCGCGCCACGCGGCCGGCGACACCGCGGCGCTGCCGCTGCTGGGCGTGCCCTTCGCGGTGAAGAACCTGTTCGACGTGCAGGGCCTGGCCACGCTGGCCGGCTCGAAGATCGAGCGCGAGCGTGCGCCGGCGCTGCGCGACGGGCCGCTGGTCGAGCGGCTCGAAGCGGCCGGTGCGGTGCTGGTGGGCGCGCTGAACATGGACGAGTACGCCTACGGCTTCACCACCGAGAACAGCCACGCCGGCGCCACCCACAACCCGCACGACCTGGCGCGCAGCGCAGGCGGCTCGTCGGGCGGCTCGGGCGCGGCCATCGCCGCCGGCCAGGTGCCGCTGACCCTGGGCTCCGACACCAACGGCTCGATCCGCGTGCCCAGTTCGCTGTGCGGCGTGTTCGGCCTCAAGCCACCTATGGCCGGCTGCCGCGCCACGGCTCCTACCCTTTCGTCGCCAGCCTCGACCACCTCGGTCCGTTCGCGCGCTCGGTGCCCGACCTGGCGCTCAGCTACGACCTGCTGCAGGGCTGGGACGCCGCCGACCCGGGCTGCGTGCAGCGCCCCATCGAGCCGACGCATGCCACGCTGGCGCGGGGCGCGGACGGCCTGCGCATCGCGGTGCTCGGTGGCTACTTCCACGAGCACGCGCTGCCCGAGGCGCGCGCCGCGGTCGAGCGCGTCGCGTC
>NZ_AZSN01000209.1:0-4946 GCF_000576225.1 Methylibium sp. T29-B
CCGCCGCCGGGCGTGCTCGTCGGCGCGGTGGCTTCCTCGACGCCGATCTGAGCGACGTACGACGCGACGTTGGACAGTTCAGTCGCCGTCAGCACGATCGCCGTGTGCGCCTGGATGGCTGCAGTCACGCTGGCCGCAGACCCGTCATGCAGATAGGGCGCCGTGGCCCAAACATCGCGAAGCGTCGGTGTGTCGATCCCCGTCAACGTTCCGCCCAAACGGTTGCCGCTGGAGGCCTTGAGCGTGCCAACGTCTCTCAAGGTACTGGCTCCGCTCTCGGTGAACGCCGTTCCAGAGTGGCATGACGAGCACTTGCTGGCGAACACGGCCTGGCCTGCTGTCCCAGCTGCGGTGAGACTCCCGTCTGCGTTGCGGTTCGGAGTCGGCGCGAACGTGTTGAGCGAGCCCACGTAGGCCGCCAGCGCGTCAAGGTCTGCGCTGACCCCGGCCTTCGTCGTGCCCAACGGCTGAGACCGTGTCCCGGTATTGAACTGCACGTCCGTCATCAGCCCAGCGCCTTGCGCAAGCGTTCGGATCTGCCCTTCAAAATCCTGGATCTCGTCGAAATTTCCGCTCCAGTGCTTGAAGCCCTGCCCACCGGCCCGACCACGCAGGCTGATCGTGTTGCGCAGCCCTTCTCCCAGACTGCTCAGGTCCCATGTGCGACCGTCGTGCCCACCGTCGTTGTGGCAGGCCGCGCAACTCATGTACGCATCGCGAGACAACCGGGGGTCACGGGCATCGTAGAAGAACTGCTTGCCCGTCAGCACCACGGCCGAGAGCTTCTCGACGGCGACCGCGTCGACGGCTGCCGATGCAGTCACGCTGAACTCGCCATACCGTACCAGCCGCGTCAGATCGAAGACCCCCAGAGTCCGATCCATGAAGTTGTTGACATACAGGGTCAGGCCGTCGGGCGAGACGGCGACCCCATCGGGTGCGCGCCCCGCATCGAAGCGGAACAGTTCGACTTCCCGGACCGGATCGATCACCGCGACGTGACGGCTCGTCTGCAGCGCGACGAACAGGTACGCCCCTGTCGGGTGGAAACCGCGGCACTGGCGAGACTGGAGTTGTCGTGATCGACGCGGGCCGCATAGTCTTCCGCGAAGGTCACCAGGTCGATCCTCGAGGTGATCGCGCGCACCGTGCTTTCGAAGTTCAGGGCCAAGCCGTCACGCCGGGTTCCGCGCTTGACGTTGTCCTGCTTCGATGGGACCCAAGCGCTCTTTCCGTCCGGGGCAATCACTGGCGAGGCCAGATAGTTCGGAATGCCGCGCCCGTGCAGCGTGGTGTCCGGCAAGTCGCTGTGCTGCAGGACGATGGTGCGCTCGATTGCCATGGCGGACGTGACCACCACCACCTCGCCGCCACGCTTGACCCCCGCCACCTCGGTCTGAACGACTGTGGTCCCCTCTCCCGGCAAGGGCGGCGAAATGAATCGCGAAACGAAAATGCGGTCGCTCGCAACGGGGATCGAAAGATGGCGCGGATTGGCACCTACCGCGACCGATCCCAAAACAGCCCCCGAGCTCACGTTCAGTTTCAGCAGCTGACCGCTGGCTTCCAACGCGACGTAGGCAGCGCTGCCATTCGGCGCGAAGGCAAGTCCGTAGGGCATCGAAGCCCGAGGCAATGCAATCGTCTGAACCACCGACAGGCTGCTGGCACTGATGACACTGATGCTCGAGCCGCTCTTGTTGGTGACCCACACGCGACCATCAGGGGCCACAGCCAAGGTCCGCGGATCGACCCCGACCGCGACTTCGGCTACCTTGTTGTAGGTCACGCCATCGAAGACGCTGACACTGTCGTTATCCTGGTTGACCAACCAGACCCGCGGGTTCTGTCCAGCGCGGGTCTCGACGACGACGTTGGTCGATCCGCTCGGACGAGTCGCTCCTGAGATCGCTCCATAGATTGCCTGCGTGAAGCTGAGCGTCTTCACGGCACCCGAAGTCGATAGCGCAGTGACCGTCACGGTATAAAGCCCCGGTGCGGCATAGAGGTGCGTGACCGTGGCCGCAGTCGAATAGGCGGTCTCCGGCGTTCCGTCACCGAAGTCCCATCGGTACTGAACCCCGGCGCCCATGTTCGATGTGACATTGAATGTCGCGGTCCCGCCCGCCACGACAGGCGGAGCCAGCACGGGATTGATCACCGGCTGGACCGGAATCACCGTCCAGGCGAACGCGGTGGTATCACTGGCACCGTTTCCATCCTGGACCGTGACCGTCGGGCTGTAGGTTCCAGCGGTGTTCACGGTGCCGCTGATCACACCGGTGCTCGCAGATAGGTTCAGCCTGCGGGCAGGCCCGACGCGGAATACGTCAGCGCATCGCCGTCGGGGTCGGTCGCAGAGATGCCGAGCGTCACGGTCTGCCCCTGCGTGTGCGATTGCGCCCCGGCGAGTTGATCGTCGGCGCCTGATTCGCCCCGGGTACCGTGAACAACACGGTCTTCTCCACCGCTCTGGCACCCATGGTGCTGAAGTCGCCGGTGGCGACTGGAACGCCCCAATTGATACCGTCGGCGCTGACGTAGAAGCGGAACTGCGCGATCGTGCCGTTGGCGCCCGACTGACGCGGCAGATACTTGAAGCCGCCGACATTGCGCACGGCACCAAGGTTCACCGTGAACGTGTGCGGCGGCGGCGGATTGGCTCCGGACCACTGCGTATGCCAGAAAGTGGCGGTATTGCCGTCGATCGCGTTGGCCGCCGGAGCATTCTCCCCCTGCGTTTCCTGGCTGTCCGCGCTCACGGTCCATCCGGCGCGGGAAATCGTTGCGCCGTTGGTGTCGAGCAGGTTGAACTCGGCCATCGAGGCCCAGGCGCCCCCGTTGATCTCAGTCACCTCTTCCAGGCGAACATAGCGCACCGAGATCGGACCGGAGGTGCCTCCGACCACGTTCCACATGAAATCCGTGCTGGTCTCGCCGGAAGTGGTCGCCGCGAAAATACTGACCTTGAAATCGCCACCTGCAGTCGGTGTACCGGTGATGCTGCCGGTGGTCGCGTTCATGCTCAGACCGGGAGGCAGCCCCGTCGCCCTGAATGTGATGCCCAGACCATTCGGAGCTGTTGCGGTCGTGCTCAGCGAAACAGCGACGCCGGCCGTCCCGGCTTGCGTTCCCGGCGACTGCAGTTGCGGGGCCGTGCCAGCACCGATGCGCACCGTCTTCGCCACCGAAGGAACGCCTTGCCCGTCGATCGCGAAAAGCATGTACTGACCCGGCAGCGCAATGCCCGGATTGGTCGGTACGTCGATGCTGTAGCTGTTCGTGCCGGTCGACGCGAACACCAGCGGGATGCGCCGCTGGTCGTTGTTGACGGTGTGCGTCGTCGAAGACAGGCGGATCAGCACGAAAGACGTGACGGCCGAGTTGGTGGTCACGGCCATCTTCTTGCCGTACTCCACCTGCGCCGGAAACGTGTTGATGACAGGACGCGTCGCCGCACTGCCGTCCGAGTTCATCAGATAGTTGGGCGTCAGAATCTGTACGTCGGGGTGATTGCCTGCACAACCCTGTCCACACAAGCCGCCGCCAGCTGACAGCACCCGACCATCGTGCAGCAACAGCGCAACACCGTGGTAATTGCGCGGTACGGTCATGGCCGGCATCGTCGTGAAGGCTTCCGTCACGGGATCCCACAGTTCCGGGATCAGCACCGAGCGATCGTCTGAAAAGGGAACCGGACGTGTCTGCCCCCCGACGATCAGGACCTGTCCGTTGGGCAGCACCACGCTGTTGTGAAAGGCGCGTGCGTAGCTCATCGGCGCAATCTTGCGCACACTCAAACCAGCATTGACGTCGATCACGTACGAACTCGCCGTGGCATCGATGTTCTCGTAAGCGGGCGCACCGCCCGTCTTGAGAATCTTGCCGATGTCGTACATCACGGTGGAACCGTTGATTGCGTACGCATCGTCGCCGCGCGTTCCCGCGGGAACGCTGGATCCATTGCCCTGGGTGTTGATCCAGTTCATGTTGGCGCTCGGGCCCGCATGGAGCACCTGCCCGGTGCCGGTCGGGATCAACCACATGTGGTTGTCTCCCCGGAAAACGCCGCCCGGGTCGGGCCCCACCATCGGGTTCACGGCCACGCCGGTCAGGCGCCGCCAACCGCCCGCCTCTGTCCAGATTTCGGCATGCTTGTTGCCTTGCCCGCCATTCCACGAGCCCCCGAGCGTCAGGATGGAACCATCCTGCAGGATCGTGTTGGCCTGGTAGGCGCGCGGAATATTCATGGCCGCCGCGGCAGCCCACGCCCCCGTTGCCGGGTTGTAGATGCTGGTGGTCCCCGCGCTCGATCCGCCGCTGACCAACAACCGTCCGTCCGGCAGGTTGGTCGTGCCGGGGCAGAACATGTTGTGGTTGGTTTCGTTGATCAACCTTTCGGTTGCGGTATTCGTGACCGGATCGAACAGCGTCGAGTAGGTATTCCCAGCAGTGGTTGTGAAATCAAAGCGGCTGTCGGCCGACCACATCAGGACCTTGCCGTTCGGCAGGTTCGCCGCAGCAGACGGCACCAGGGTGAGCGAAACAGGGGCTGACCAGACGGCCTGCGCCGGCGCGGCGATGGCGGCGATGCGTGCCTTGGCTGAAGAAGCCGCGGTCGCCTCGGAGGCATTATCGGTTTCGCCCCCGCCGCAAGCCGAGATCAGCAGGCAAGCCGACACCGCCAGCCCCGGACCGATGCGTCGAATGGCCTCCCTGGTCAGTATTTGTCGATTTCTCACTGAATCTCGTTTTCGATAATGGGGGAGTCAAAAGTCGCCGCACGTTGCTGCGCCGCACCAAGCAACACCTCAGCAACTCCACAGCTGCAGTGGCAAGAACGATATTAGGCGGCGATCCGTAGTGAGGCACCCCCGCAGCCGGGGGTAAATGCAGGGAAGCTCTGGTTACGGTTGTGCAAACCGACATGCGTGCGGCCCTTAGGG
>NZ_AZSN01000210.1:0-4914 GCF_000576225.1 Methylibium sp. T29-B
GGCCGACGGCGTGCCGGCGGCGATCGTGCGCGCCGTTCGTGCGGCGCAGCGCCGCGCGGTCGAGCTGGGCGACGAGTTCGGCGGCTGAGCCGATGTGCCTCCTCTCCCCCGGCCACCGGGGGAGAGGGCCGGGGCGAGGGGGCCGCGTCGATGAACGCCGCCCGCGGCAGGCATGCAAACCCGGCATCAACCCGGTAGGCGCAGCGGTGCGACGGCGCCTAAAGTCTCGTGGCCGCGCCACGAACGCGGCGTCATCCAGACCCCACAAGGACACCGCATGAGCGCCAAGACCGACCCCACGCAGCTGAGCAGCTTCCTCTCCTACGTCACGCCGTCACCCACCAGCCCCTGGGGGACCTACCTGTCGCAGGTCGATCGCGTGATCCCCTACCTGGGGCACCTCGGCAAATGGGCCGAGACGCTGAAGCGACCCAAGCGCGCGCTGATCGTCGACGTGCCGATCGAGATGGACGACGGCTCGGTGCGCCACTTCGAGGGCTTCCGCGTGCAGCACAACCTGAGCCGCGGCCCCGGCAAGGGCGGCGTGCGCTACCACCCCGACGTGACGCTGGAAGAGGTGATGGCGCTGTCGGCCTGGATGACGGTGAAGTGCGCCGCGGTGAACCTGCCCTACGGCGGCGCCAAGGGTGGCATCCGCGTTGACCCGAAGCAGCTTTCCCAGAAGGAGCTGGAGAAGATGACGCGCCGCTACACCAGCGAGATCGGCATCATCATCGGCCCGCAGCGCGACATCCCCGCGCCCGACGTCAACACCAACGGCCAGATCATGGCTGGATGATGGACACCTACTCGCAGAACACCGGCGCCACCGCGACCGGCGTCGTCACCGGCAAGCCCATCCACCTGGGCGGCTCGCTGGGCCGCGTGAAGGCCACCGGCCGCGGCGTGTTCGTCACCGGCCGCGAGGCGGCGCGCCGCCTCGGCCTGGCGCTCGACGGCGCCCGTGTGGCGGTGCAGGGCTTCGGCAACGTGGGCGGCTCCGCTGCAGAGCTGTTCGCCCAGGCCGGCGCGAAGATCGTTGCGGCGCAGGACCACACCGGGACCATCTACAACGACAAGGGGCTCGACCTCGCCGAGCTGGTGCCCTACGTGAAGCAGGTGGGCGGCGTGGGCGGCTTCAAGGGCGCGGAGGCGATGGACGGCGAATCGTTCTGGGACGTGAACGCCGACATCCTGATCCCCGCGGCGCTGGAGGGCGTGATCAGCGCCGAGCGCGCCGCGCGCATCAAGGCCAGGCTGGTGCTCGAAGGCGCCAACGGCCCCACGGTGCCCGCGGCCGACGACATCCTGCGCGACCGCGGCGTGCTGGTGGTGCCCGACGTCATCTGCAACGCCGGCGGCGTGACCGTCAGCTACTTCGAGTGGGTGCAGGACTTCTCGTCCTTCTTCTGGACCGAGGACGAGATCAACGTGCGGCTCGACAAGATCATGGTCGACGCACTGCGGCGCATCTGGGACACCGCCGACCTGCACAAGATCACGCTGCGCACGGCGACCTTTGCGGTGGCGTGCGAGCGGATCCTGATTGCGCGGGAGGAGCGGGGGTTGTATCCCTGAGGTGGTGCGGCGGGCGCCGAATGGCGCCGACCGTAAACGTCGCGCCTGGGGCTTCGAACGATTAGCGTCGCGCTGAAGCGGATTCCATCTCGACATGGGCTCGCAGTGCACAGCCCGCGATAGAAGTCGGGTATACGACGGCCGTTGCAGCCCTCCGTGCCCTCTCCGTTGAATCAGCCCTCGGCTTTTGCGGGGAGGTCCATATGCGAATGGTTAGGCATCACCGTGCCCGTCCGGCATTCTCTAGCACCTTGAGCACGGCAATGTTGAACGATAGGAAGGCGGCAACAACGTTCATTACTTCTTCTCGGCGAACCTGCTTTAGGAGCGCGACTTGAGTGGCAATATCGCGCCCATAGTGGCCGGTCGCTTGGTTGCGCAAATCCGACCAATGCTGCAGTTGCAGGAGTTGTTCCTTCCACTTCTTTCGCTCCGCTTTGATGTCCGCGCTCTCGATGACAACTCCGCGGGTGCGCGCAAGCGCCAGCATGCGTGCCACGAGGTGCTTGCTCAATAGTTGGTCGTACTCGTACAGCTTATGAATGAGTCCCTTGAGCGCGACCTTCTCCGCAAAGCCTGCAGGCTCGTGATGCCAAATTGAAACGACGTCAAAGGACACGTCGTAGTTGAAGATGGCAGCCTGAACGCGAAGCTCATAAAACTCCCGAGCGAGAGTACTGCTTGGTGGCGCCTCGTAGTCCGAGAGCGCCTTATTGAGGCGGTCCTCACTCTCTCTAAGCAACTGCTCGGGTGTCTTCATAGAGGGCAAGATCGCGCGACAGGTCGCCCGTGACGCTTAACGTTCGAGCTAACCGAGGCCGCTCGAATCAATTGGCGTCGTGCGTTCAAGCCGCCAGACTGTGACGATGAAACCAGCTCAATTTCCGTACAGCAACTGGAAGATGCTGTTCGTAGATATCGGTGTACTCGACCTTGATCGTCAAAGTGCCCAACGTAACCCGAACCGAGTCGCGAGCCAGTGTGAAATAAGCACGTGAGACGCTGCTGCTTTCCTCAAGGTCAACGAGAAACACTTCACCTCCTGGAGGGACGCTTCTGCTGGAGATGTCCTCTACGAAGTTCGTCCATGCCGCCATCGGAGGGAGTTTTGGCATCGCGTGGATCAATGGCTTGTCCGGTTCGGATGCGCCATCAATGGTGATGCGTTTGAGAATGAGGGGACCGACGCCGTTGTTCTGAATCTTTACGTAAATTCTGTTCTCGTAGTCACCCACACCAATGTAGACAAGTGGTCGAACAGACATTCTGTCGTGCGTCTCTTGATGCTTTGCGGTCCTGTGGGAGACATAGAGCGAGACAAGCGAAATCAGGCAAGCGGCCGCGGCTAGGACGGCGCTGCCGATTGCGGCCACGGCGTTAGCTACATCTGGCTTCGCGACGAGGGTTTCAAAGAGAGTGTCGAGTTGCATCAAGTTCGCGAAGTCCATGTTTGACATGAGCCGCAGGCCACGGCTCGCTGTGGCCTGCGGCTTGATGGAATGATTAGGCCGCAATGCTGGGACGAATTCGTGTTTCCAAGCAGTGCATCGCGTCGCTGAGGACTGCCAGTGCGTCAAGTCTGGCGCCAGTATTCGTGGCTACCGTGGCATGGATCTGGATCAACTGAATATTTTTGATGTCTAGGGTGACATCCCGCCCCGCGACTGTGATCCGATCGATTGAATCTTGTGGGGCGTCGAACCCAACGTCCACGAGCTCTGCAAATTGCCCAGATCTACTCTCGCGGAGAGAGCCGTGCTTCGCTCGGTTGGCAATGTCCGCGACATAGGTGAGAGCGGGGCACCGGTTGACTTCTTCCTCTACCGCCTTGCCGCTAAGGCCTTTGGCGTCGAAAACTGATTTCAGGTAGTCCTTGAGGCTCCAAGTCCAGATGAACAGGTTTAGGAAATCGTCCTCGAGTTGTTTCGGATCCTTCACACCCAAGGCTCTGAAGCTAGTTGTGAAGTCCGTGCCGGAAGCTTGATAGAAAGTCTGGTAGCCGGCACCGAACGGGTCTTGCGCCGCAGCAAACGCGCGTCCAATTCGGCTTCTGATTGCGTCGAGATCAGCGGGTGTCACGTCTTTGCGGCCAAGGTTTGGACATGGCAACACTACCGGGCGCACGTAGCCGACGTCAATCGCTAGGTCATGCAAATCCTGATGCCACGAACCCTTGAGAGCACTCAGGCCGCGTTGGATCACCCAACGCAACGCATCACGCGTGACACATCAGATCCACCACGATCCCTGCAAACACCGCGAACCCCACCCAGTGGTTCAACCGAAAGGCCTTGAAGCAGCCGTCGCGACTGCGGTCCCGGATCAGCGCGTGGTGCCAGGCCACCTGCACCGCCGCCGCGGCCAGGCCGGCGGCGAAGGGCACGCCGAGGCCTTGCCAGAAGCCGATGGCGCCCCAGACCAGCAGGTAGAGCTGGTAGAAGCTCATCACCGCCGTCACGTCGTGGCGGCCCAGCGTGATGGCGGAGGTCTTGATGCCGATCTTCAGGTCGTCGTCGCGGTCGACCATCGCGTACTCGGTGTCGTAGGCCAGCACCCAGAACAGGTTGCCGATCAGCAGGCCCCAGGCCCACCAGGGCACGGCCGCGTTCAGCGCAGCCAGGTTCCAGGCGCCGTCGCCGCCGCGCACCGCGCTGAAGGCCATCGGGATGCCGAAGCTGAAGGCCACGCCCAGCACCGCCTGCGGCATCGCCACGCAGCGCTTCGCGTAGGGGTAGGCCACCGCGACGGCCAGTGCCGGGAACGACAGCGCGATGGTCAGCGCGTTGGTGGTGAGCACCAGCGCGAACGCGGCCAACGCCAGCACGGCACCGACCGCCAGCGCCTCCTTCACCGACACCGCGCCGCGCGTCACCGGCCGCTCGGCGGTGCGCTTCACGTGGCGGTCGAACTCGCGGTCGGCGACGTCGTTGATGCAGCAGCCGGCGCTGCGCATCAGCACCGTGCCGAGCGTGAACACCGCCAGCAGGTGCCAGCCCGGGAAGCCGCCCGCGGCGAGCCACAGCGCGCCCAGCGTCGGCCACAGCAGCAGCAGCCAGCCGGCCGGCCGGTCCCAGCGGATCAGCTGGCGGTAGAGCGTCAGGCGCGAAGGCGGGTGTGCTTGAGCGGGCGCAGCGGACATCGGCCGCGAGTGTAGGGCGCATGGGTGCGGCATGGCACCATCGGCGCGAAGCCGCCGCCATGCCCTCGTTCGCGTCCGACCTGCCGAATCCGCGCCCTCGCCACCGCGTTGTCCCGCTGACGCTGTGGCGGGTGGCGATGCTGCTGGCCTGGCTCGGGCTGGCGGGCTGCTCCTCGCTGCCGTCGCGGCACCGTGCC
>NZ_AZSN01000211.1:0-4913 GCF_000576225.1 Methylibium sp. T29-B
CCGCCGGCGCGGCGGGCTGCGCTGCCGGGCCCGGCGCCGCGCGTTCGGCATGGTCGTAGAAGCCGCGCCCCGACTTGCGGCCGAGCAGGCCGCCGTCGATCAGCTCGCGCTGCACCAGCGAAGGCCCGTAGCGCCGGTCGCCGAAGTTGGCGTCGTGGACCGAGGCGGTCACCGCGAAGTTGGTGTCGTGACCGATCAGGTCCATCAGCTCGCAGGGCCCCATGCGGAACCCTGCGCCGCGCAGGCAGGCGTCGAGCACGGCCGGCTCGGCCGCACGCTCCTGCAGCAGCGCCAGCGTCTCGGCGTAGTAGGGCCGGGCGATGCGGTTGACGATGAAGTCCGGCGTCGAGCGGGCGTGCACCGGCGTCTTGCGCCAGCGCTCGCTGAGCGCGAACACGGCCTGCGCCACGCTCGGCTCGGTGCGCAGGCCGGAGACCACCTCCACCAGCTTCATCACGGGCACCGGGTTGAAGAAGTGCAGACCGACGCAGCGCCCCGGGTGCCGCAGGTCGCGCGCCAGCGCGGTGATCGAGATCGACGAGGTGTTGGACGCCAGCACGCAGTCGGCGTCGACGATCGCCTCGAGTTGCGCGAACAGCGTGCGCTTGGCCTCGGCCTGCTCGACGATGGCCTCGACCACCAGCCGGGCGCCGGCTGCCGCGTCGATCGACGTGGCCGGGGTGATGCGCGCCAGCGTGGCCTGCGCCGCCTCCGCGCTCAGGCGACCCTTCGCCACGAGCGCGTCCAGGCCGGTGGCGAGCCGGCGCAATGCGGCGAGCGCCGCGCCGTCGCGGGCGTCATGCAGCTGCACCGGGTGCCCGGCCTGGGCCGCCACCTGCGCGATGCCGGCGCCCATGATGCCCGCGCCGATCACGCACACCGGCGACTGCGTGTCGAGTGCACGCCTCATGCCGGCCCCTTCGCCCACGGCGGCGGGCGCTTCGCGAAGAAGGCGGCAAAGCCCTCGCGCGCCTCGTCGCCCAGGCGCACGCGGCTGATGGTCTGCGCCGTCAGCTCGCGCACCTCGGCCGTGATGGCACCGACCTCGAGGCGGCCGAACAGCGCCTTGATCTCCGCCTGCGCGCACGGACCGTTCTGCAGCAGCTCGGCCGCGAGCGCGTCGACCGCCGCATCCAGCGCGTCGGGCGCCACCACCTGCTGCACCAGGCCCAGCTCGCGGGCCTCGGCAGCGCCGATCCGTGTGGCCGTCAGCGCCAGCCGCTTCGCCTGGCGCTTGCCGACCGCGTTGGTGAGATAGGGCCCGATCACCGACGGCAGGATGCCGAAGCGGGCCTCGCTGACGGCGAACTTCGCGTCCTCGCTGGCCACCGCGAGGTCGCAGGCGCACACCAGCCCGACGCCGCCGCCCAGCGCCACCCCGTGCACGCGTGCGATGGTGGGTTGCGGACAGGCGGCAACACGGTCGAGCATCGCCGCGAAGCGGCGCGCGTCGTCCAGGTTCCACGCCGGCGTGGCGGCGCTGGCACGCTGCATCCAGCCAGGTCGGCGCCGGCCGAGAAGGCCTTGCCCTGGCCGGCCAGCACGATCACGCGCACCTGCGGGTCGGCCGCGAGCCGGGCATAGGCGGCGTCGAGCTCGCCGATCATCGCCTCGTCGAAGGCGTTGAACACCTGCGGTCGGGCCATCTCCACGCGTGCCACCCCGGAGGACGTCACGTCGATGCTCAATGTGTTCACGGCGGGTTCCTTTTCGGGGCGCTCGGTCGGTCTCGAAGTGCGGGTGTCCTTCGCGGCGCAGTGTCGCCGCGATCGCCTTCCCGCGTCGGCCGGCCGTGCCGGCGCGGTAGCATTCCTCTCGGTCAGGCGCTGCCGGCGGCATTGTCGAGCGGCCCTGCGCCGGCCGTCGATCTGCGGCCCGACCGGACCCCACGCCGTGAACTCTCCGCCGCCGCCCGCCCATCCCGATGCCGTCCGCGACGGATTCGTGTCGATCGCGTGGCGCGACCGCGAAGTGCGCATCGAGTACCGATGGATCGGCCGCGAACACCGCGACGCGCCGCTGCTGGTGTTCCTGCACGAAGGCCTGGGCTCGGTGTCGATGTGGCGCGAGTTCCCGCAGCAGCTGTGCCAGGCCATCGGCGTGCGCGGCCTGGTGTACTCGCGGCCCGGCTACGGCCGCTCCACGCCGCGCGCGGCCGACGAGGCCTGGGACGTGGACTTCCTGCACCGCCAGGCACACGAGGTGCTGCCGGCGCTGTTCGCCGCGCTGGCCATCGACGAGCCGGTGTGGCTGTTCGGGCACAGCGACGGCGGCTCGATCGCGCTGCTGCATGCCGCGCGTTTTCCGGCGTCGGTGGCAGGGCTGGCGGTGCTGGCGCCGCACATCCTCGTCGAGGACATCACGGTCGCGGGCATCGAGCAGACGCGTCGCAGTTTCATGACGACCGAGCTGCCGCAGAAGCTGGCCCGCCACCACGACGACGTCGACTCGGCGTTCTGGGGCTGGAATCGCATCTGGCTGCATCCGTCATTCCGGTCATGGCGCATCGAGGCCCAGATCGCGGCGATCCGCTGCCCGCTGCTCGCGGTGCAGGGGCAGGACGACGAGTACGGCACGCTGGAGCAGGTCGCGGCATCGCGCGGCGCGTGCCGCAGACGCGCCTGCTGGAGCTGCCGCGGTGCGGCCATTCGCCGCACCGCGACCGGCCCGAGGCGGTGATCGCCGCGGTGGCCGCACTGATGGGGTGCACGCCGGCCGCCTGATGCAGCGTGCGCTGCGGGCCGGTGGTCGGCGGGTGTCACGTCCGCGACGCGCGACCCTGGGTTTCCCCGCGGGAGCGGCGCGCGCGAACTACCCCGCCGGGTAGTGACGGTGGGGTAGGGCGCCGCAATCATCCGGCCTCGCCATGTGCTCGCGCTGCGCCGCGAGTCGCGCCCATGCCTCCGGTCGGGCCGATGCCCGCACCGACAAGAACCAGGAGACCCCCATGACCGACAGCCGCGCAAGCACCCCGGCTCCCATCGACTACGGCAAGGCCTACCGCGTGGACGGCAAGGTCGCGCTGATCAGCGGCGCGGCGCGCGGCCTCGGCGCCGAGATGGCAAGGGCGCTGGCGGGTGCCGGTGCGCGCGTGATGGTCACCGACGTGCTGGAGTCGCAGGGTCGCGAGACGGTGGCCGAGATCCGCGCCGCCGGTGGCCAGGCCGACTTCTTCCGGCTCGACACCACCGACGAGGCGCAGTGGGAGGCCGCGATCGCCGTCACGATCGAGCGGCTCGGCGGCCTGCATGTCCTCGTCAACAACGCGGGTATCGAGCGCCTGCAGTTCATCACCGAGACCACGGTCGAGGAATTCCGCAAGGTGCAGGACGTCAACGTGACCGGCGTCTTCCTCGGCTGCAAGCACGCGATCCGCGCGATGCGGCCGGGCGGCGCGGCCGGGCAGGGCGGCTCGATCATCAACCTGTCCTCGGTCGCCGGCCTGGTGGGCTGCATCGGCCTGAGCAACTACTGCGCGTCCAAGGGCGCGGTGCGACTGTTGACGAAGTCGGTCGCCGTCGAGTGCGGGCAGCTCAAGCTCGGCATCCGCTGCAACTCCATCCACCCCGGCGTGGTGTGGACCGCGATGGGGCGCGACCTGTTCCAGCACTTCGTCGACCTGAAGATCATGCCCGACCTGGCGGCCGCGCAGACCGCCTTCGAGACGGCGATCCCGATGGGCCGCTGCGGTGCGCCCGAGGACGTGGCCTCTGCCGCGCTCTACCTCGCCTCCGATGCCGCGAAGTGGGTCACCGGCGCCGAGTTCGTGGTCGACGGTGGCTACACCGCGGTCTGACGAGACTATCAACTGGAGACACAGACATGGGACGCGTGGACAACAAGGTAGCGCTGGTGACGGGCGGCGCCAAGGGGATCGGCCGGGCCAGCGCCCTGATGCTGGCGCGCGAAGGCGCCAGGGTGGTGCTCACCGACGTGGAAGAGGCGCAGGGCACCGCGGTGGCGAAGGAGATCGAGCGCGCCGGTGGCAAGGCGCTGTTCCTCGTGCAGGACGTGACTGATGAGAGTCAGTGGGTCGACGTGGTCGACCGGGCGCGCGCGCACTTCGGCGGCCTGAACATCGTCGTCAACAACGCCGGCATCGGCACCGCAGGCAGTGCGGAAGACGAGACGCTGGAGGCCTGGCGCCGCCTGATGGCCGTCAATCTGGACGGCGTCTTCCTCGGCACCAAGCACGCGATCCGCGCGATGAAGGACGAGGCCGGCGCGGGCTCGATCATCAACATCTCGTCGATCGAGGGCATCGTCGCCGATCCGAAGCTCGCGGCCTACAACGCCAGCAAGGGCGGCGTGCGCATCTTCTCCAAGTCGGCGGCGCTGCATTGCGCGCAAGCGGGCTATCGCATCCGGGTTAACACCATCCATCCAGGCTACATCTGGACGCCGATGGTCGAAGGCTATCTGACCAGCCTCGGCGATGTCGAGGGTGGGCGCCAGGTGATCTCGAAGATGCACCCGATCGGGCGGATGGGTGAACCCGACGACATCGCCTACGGCGTGCTCTACCTGGGCTCCGACGAGTCCTCGTTCATGACGGGCAGCGAGCTCGTCATCGACGGCGGCTACACCGCGCAGTAGCCGCACACCCCCGTGAAAACGCTTGTGGGATGAACGCCGAGACGCTGCAGAAACTACCCGCTCGGGTGGGTCGCCGTGCCCCCCACTGCCTCTCTAATTGTTCGATCGAGAAGCGGCCGGTGGAGGGTTGCGTGCACGCTCGAAGCGGTTCGACATAAACAACTGAAATCAAGAGACCTGGGTGCCTGATGGAAAAGATTGACCTGCGACGCAAGTTGGCGCGATTTGCGCTGGGGAACAGATGGTTGATCCTGCTGGTGATGGGGTTGATCACGGTGTTCTTTGCGGTCGGGCTGGTGCGGGTGGACGTGAAGACG